>CALBPX010000096.1 GCA_937899055.1 uncultured Bacteroidales bacterium | reverse complement strand
ACTCTTTCAGGGTTTCTTCGTACTCGAACTCGTTCATGACGGCTTTCTTGTAATTGTGTTTGTCGTTGCTTTTGTAGCAGTTAAGGGGGCTAAACACCAAGGACGATATCGGGACTGATGTTTAGTTTTGAGGAAATTACACGCGCTTGCTTGAGTGTAGGTTCTGCTTTGCCGGATAGAATCTCGCTGATTCTGGATGAGCTGATTCCCAGAAGCTTTGCCAAAGCGCATTGGGATATCTTCATTTCGAACATCCTAAGCCTGATGAGTTCAATCAGCGACGGCTTCTTTACGGGGAAATGCTCGTCCTCGTAATCGGCGGCAAGATTGCTAAGCAGTGTTAATTCGATGTAGTTTTTATCGTTTGGCAAGGTGTTGTTGTCTACAACTTTGAGGAGTTCCTCGATTCGCTGCATTGTGGCGTTATACTGTATTTCGTTCTCTAGTTTTGCCATAGCTTAAATGTTTTCAATGTTGATGATGTTTTCATATTCTTTGTGAGTCCCTATGAAACGGATATATAGCATTTTGGGTTTAAAGAGTACAAGTGCTACTAATCTGTAATGTCCTCCTTTAATGTTAAAAATCACTCTATTGTTTCCAACATAATCAGCCGTCCTGAAACTCTCTTTCAACTGTGAAAAATTATCCCACATTGCTTTGGATGTTTTATCATACCAATCGCATAGGGCTGTTTTTGCATCCTTATATGCTCTATAATAGGCAATTAAGGTCTTTCTTGCGACAATTCTCATGTCTTAATACATTACAAAGTTAATAAAAATTTTAAAATCACGAAAAATATTCTAAAATATAGAATAATCATAGATAGCATACATAAGGGAGGCTTAGTCTTCGGTATGTCTCACCCGAAGTGTGTCTAGAGAATATATGTCTACTTTATCAAGCCCTGCTAAAATAAATTCGAGTGGGATGCCTTGCTCAAGCAATATAGCGGTCATTTCTCTGCGAAGATTTTTGCACCTTTGTTCAATCCCATGTTTTTTTTTTCAATAAAGCCTTCAATACACCCTTCGTAATATCCTTCAATATATGCATCTACGTAATCTGAAGTGTATTCTATAGGACCGTCCGGGAAAGACGTCCTTTCATAGTTCTGCATTTCAACGATTACCCTCGAACCGTCTGTGCATTTGCAGTAAACGTCAAAGCTCATGCGGCGGACGCTGCCTACAGGAACGAACACATCCCTGTCCAGATATTCCAGGTCTTCTATGACCCGGTCGTCGATGATTTTGTTTAACAGGCTGATAAGAAGGCCTTTGTTTTGTTCGGAGCCGAAAAGTCTCTTGAAGCCCCAGTCGGAGGTCGGAATGATGTACCGTTGCCCCTCGTTGTAGATTTGTTGCACCATAGTAACACAGTGTTAAGAAGTTAAACAAACCGGTACGGCGTTGGCCGTCCGGCAATGTTACTATTAGTGCCATGAGTCAGGAACTTCGGCGGATAGGCAAAAGATTATCGTGGCTCCTCGTAACTGGGTCTGTAGTGCAACCACCTTCCGCTTCAGCGGCTCCGGACTCACTTGGTGCAAAGGTAAATAATTGCCTTGGAGTTTCCAAGCCGCTGGCAAGGAAGCCAGGGGTTGGAGCATACCTGTATTGCCTTGAAAAGCAGTGTGCCTGGGATTGGATCAGAAAGGTAGCGTGCCCTTGATTGCTTTGAATTAGAGCATGCAGGGAGTTGACTTATAAAATGAGCGTGCCCAGAATTGCTTTGATACACAGCGTTTTATGTAAAAGACTGTATGCGTTTTTATATACAGGTTTTCACATATCCAACTGACAACCAGCCAATTACCAGTCACGCTCCTGCAATCAATAAGGGTCTTTATGCATAATATTGGCAGTCAACGATGTGGGTAATACGGATTGCAGGTCGTGAAATTTTTCATAAATTGCGTGTTGATATAAACATGTTATTTTGCTGGCGATGAAAAAAACATTTGTACGAACTGAAGGCAGAACCCTTTGCGTGGATAAGGGGCGGTATGTGGCTCCCCGTACGGAGGTCGGACCTTTGGATTCTGAAGTTTACCTTATGGCAGGAAGCCCGGGAGCTCCTGGCGACGATGATGACTACGAAGATTTGGGTGATATTTAAAACTGTTGCGGTATGAGAAGATTATTTGTTAAGACATGTTTGATTGCAACAGTTGGTGCTGTTGTGCTTGGATGCGGAAAGGACATAGGCAAGGCTCCGGAAGCGGAAGGAACAAGAACCGTAAGGGTGTCGGTTGTTAAGGCAGCGGATACCAAGACCGCCATTGTAGAAGGTGAAAACAAGGCCTCGTATGTATGGTCTGAGGGAGACCAGGACTATTTCCAAGTTTATGAGAACGATACAAAGGGTACGGTAGAGAGCGTAGATTTCAGCTCCGACATGAAGATTGCAACCCTCAATGTTTCGTTCAGTTCATCGGCGAACTCAACCACCGGATATGAATATACGGCCAAGTTTGCCAAGTCGTTTTCAAGCAGCAAGAATCCAAAGCTTGAGGCCGAGCAGAATCCGTCAGCAACATCATACGATCCCAGAGCAGACATACTTATATCGCAGAGCATAATAAAACAAGAGGCAGCTTCTTCGCTCCAGTTCCAGATGGATAGAAAGGTTACAGTCAACAAGATGACTTTGAAGGGGCTGGAGGCCGGAGAAAAAGTTTCCAAGGTGGAGTTTGAGTTGGACAAGGTTGTGGCGGGCTACTACAACGCCACAGACGGGTCGTTCTCCGGTTCGGATAAGAAGATTACGCTCAACTACAGCAGTTTGGAGGTGGGCTCCGACGGAACTTTTCCGGTGTATTTCACATGCGCTCCGGTTACGGATGCTTCCGTTGTAAAGATTGCAGTTACTACAGACAAACATGTTTATACAAGGCTGGCGGCCGATTTTAGCCGGACCGTTACGTTTGCGCTGGGAAAGGTGAGCCGCTTTAATGTAGATATGACAGGGTTTGGAGTAGAGGTTTCAACCGGAGCAACTTATACGCTGGCTGAGACTCAGACCGATTTGGAAGAGGGAGCAAACTACATAATTGCTGCAGCCGATTACGATGTTGCAATGGGGCTCTTTACCGGAGGTTCCATCCATCCGAGTGTGGCCGCCGCAAAAGATGCAAAGGGCAAGAACATTGTTGTAGATAACGTTACAGACGCCCAACTTCTCAAGGTAAAAATCACCAAGAGCGGAACCAGCTATCTGATGCAAAACAATGTCATCGGCGATGACTATAATGGAAGTTATGTTGCATGGGTCAGCGGAAACTCGTCCGTGGAACAGACAGACCCCTATCTTTGGAATATTACTATAAGCGAAGGTGTTGCAACGATAGCTTCCGCAGCAACATCCGAACGGCAAATCCAGTACAATGCCTCCAGTCCGAGATTTGCATGCTATACCGGCTCCCAGAAGGCCGTTGCCCTGTTCAAGGAAAGCGCGCCGGTACCTCCTCTGGGAATATCTTTTGACGTTGCGTCCTACAGCTTTGTTCTAAATTCAGAGGACTACGATTCATTTACAGGCCAGACCGTTACAAAGGATGCTTCCGACACCAGAACCGTTACTTATGCTATGAGCGGTGATGCTATAGGAACGGTGAATTCCGCTACCGGAGCTGTAACTCTGGACGGAACAACTGCCGGCAGCGCAACAGTTACAGCTTCCGTAGCCGCAGATGAAACCCATCAAGGAGGAAGTGTTTCCTACACCATAACCATAACCAGCAGCAGCTCCAATGTAGATGCCATAACTTACGATTTCATAGGCATAAGCGGTACAAACTACGCCAGCAAGACAGGACTTACGGGAAGCAGCGGAGCTGTTTATTCAACGATGACCGCCGGCGGTAACAATGCGGTGCAAATGCGTTCCAACAACAGCAACTCCGGCGTTGTGGTTACAAAGACTGCCGGCCTTGTAAAGAAAGTGTCCGTTATCTGGAACACCAACACCGCATCCGGAAGAATTCTTCAGGTATATGGAAAGGCTACGGCGTATTCATCGCCTTCGGACCTTTATTCTTCCAACTCCCAAGGTACGCTCATAGGCAGCTTTACATACGGTTCCGGCAATGCGGTAGAGCTGGAGATTACAGACGATTACGCCTATGTAGGATTCCGCAGTTCCAGCGGAGCATTATATATGGATGAGATTCGGATAATGTGGAACTCCTCGGACAGCGGTGACGGAGGAGACGGCGGCGATGGCGATGAGGAGGAAACCCCTACAGGCTGGCTCGAACTTCCTGCTTCCACCTCAGGTTCAGACTACTTCTCAGGAACATTATGGGCCGGCTCAGACCGCAACTATACATATCTGTACCAGTACAGCACATATACGTCGCTGTGGACAGCCTATCCGCTTTATGCCTCAACCATAGGCAGTTCTACGACAACTTTGGGCCCCTGTTACCCAACAGTCTCCAGCCAAGAAATCAATACCAAAGGAACAACATGGACATATAATCCTCAGGTAGATAAGGACAAGCAGATTAATGTCTGGAGCGGCAGCTATGGGGTTAATCTTGCGGGTGCAGACCCGGCAGACTATTATGCAAGAGGCCATCAGATTCCAAATTCAGACCGCTCATCCAACGGCACCATGCAGAGCCAGACATATTATGCCACCAACAGTACCCCTCAGATCCAGAACAGGTTCAACGGCTATATATGGAACTCTCTGGAGGGAGCCATAAGAGGCTGTGTATCAGACACAGTGTATGTAGTAACCGGAGCAACAATCCGCACCGCAGGAGGTTCGGAGGAAATCACCTATATCACCCCGGCCCACGATTCAAGGAGCGTTCCGGTGCCAAACTACTACTGGAAAGTTCTGCTGAAAGTAAAGTGGGACAACTCAGGAACTAAAATTAAATCTGCCTCAGCGATAGGATTCTGGCTTGAGCACAAGCAGTACTCCAGCGAGGACTATACTCCATACGTCAAGTCCGTGGCTGAGATTGAAACCTTAACCGGCTTCTCCTTCTTCGTGAACCTGCCCGAAAGCCTGAGGAACAGCAGCAGCGTCAGGACCAACACCAGCTGGAGCACCTTCAAGAGTTTCTGATTCCGCGGACCACCTCCAAAGCCTCTGATCTCACGAGCCACCTCCAAAGCCTCTGACCTCACCCCTGGAGCAGCCACCCCAGCCGACCATCTGGAGCGTGCCCAAGATTCCATTGAACCCCAGCACCTTACGCAAAAACCTGTATGCATTTTAACATACAGGTTTTAATACATTAAGCTGATTGTCAGCCAAATACCGGTCACGCTCCACCTTCGCCCAGTCAAAACCCAATGCAACCTTCAAGCAGTTATCAGTCACGCCCCAACTCCGTTCAGTCAAAACCCACTCTCCGCCAAACATCCGCCGCAACCCCACCATCCCAGATTTCCATCCATCACATTTCCGGAGTATGCCCACACCGCCTGAGGTGGCTGAAA
>CALBPX010000095.1 GCA_937899055.1 uncultured Bacteroidales bacterium | reverse complement strand
GAGGTCAGTAAGAGGCATCGGGGAGTATTTCTGCAAGGCCATACTTTCTTACCGGAAGGCTCTGGGAAGTTTTGCCAGCACAGAGCAGCTGCTGGAAATCAGGGGCATGGACCAGCAAAAGTTCAACCGCATAAAGGATCAGGTCTTTGTCCACCCGGGCGGAATCAGAAAATTTTCCATCGCTGAGTCTGAACAAAGTTTTCTGGCAAGGCATCCTTATATAGGAGCCTACAATGCAAGAGGTATTGCCCTATTCCTCCAAAGCCACTCCAAAGAAGAGTGCACGCTCAAGGCCCTGTTCGAAAACAAAATCCTTTCTGCCCAGGACACCCTGCGCCTTCACCCATACATTTTGAAATGAACAAGGTTTTTGAGTATCTTTGCACCCCGAGCAAAAAACAATTCTTTTATGGGTTTTATCAGTTGTCAGAACGTGGTCAAAAAGTTCGGGGACTTTACGGCTCTGGACCACATAAATCTTGAGATTCCCAAAGGAAAAATCTTTGGATTCCTGGGGCCTAACGGAGCCGGCAAGACCACTTTAATCAGAATCATCAACCGCATCACCCTACCCACTGAAGGCAGGGTTTTGTTCAACAACAAAGAGCTTAGGCTCAGCGATATAGAACATATCGGCTATCTGCCGGAGGAGCGCGGGCTCTACAAGAAAATGAAGGTGGGAGAGCAAGCCCTGTACCTTGCCCGCCTGAAAGGTCTTTCCAGAAGCGAGGCCACAAGAGAGCTTATGAAATGGTTCCAGAAGTTTGGCATTCAGCCATGGTGGAACAAGAAGGTGGAGGAACTGAGCAAGGGCATGGCCCAGAAGATACAGTTCATAACCACCGTTCTCCATAAGCCGGATCTGCTTATTCTGGACGAACCGTTCTCGGGCTTTGATCCTATAAATGTGAACATCATCAGAGATGAAATCCTGAGGCTCAAGAGCCAGGGATGTACAATCATTCTCTCTACCCACAATATGGAGAGTGTGGAGGAGCTCTGCGATGAGATAGCCCTTGTAAACAAGGCCCGTCTGGTGATTTGCGGCAATGTTGACCAGATACGTAAAGATTACGGACACAACCGCGTGGAAGTTCATTACAGAGCCGAAGCGGCAAAACTCGAAGACAGGGAAGGCCTTTACACGGTCCTGTCAACGGAGCCCTCAAAAGACACTCTTAAAAGTATTCTGGAAGTAAGGCCGGAAGCTGCAAGCAAGGATCTGCTCAGGAACATATCCGAGCAGGTGGACATTGTTTCCTACCAGCCACTGCTGCCAAAGATGAACGAAATTTTCATAAAGCTTGTGGGAGAAAGCGGCGGAGCCGTATCGCAGAGTTCAGAAGACTTCAACAACCTTAATAACCGTTAGAAGATGAGCAAGATAGGAATTATAATATCCAGAGAATACTCTACCAGAGTTAAGAAGAAGAGCTTTCTGATAAGCACATTTTTGGTGCCGTTCCTGTTTGCGCTTCTGATTGTAGTGCCCATGCTCATGGCTATGTTTTCTTCGGATAACAAATTGCGCATGATAGCCGTTGACGACCGCAGCAACATTGTAGCCTCAAAACTGGAAGACAGAGAAAACATAAGGTATGTGGCAACCGAGCCGGAAATAGCCGAACAGATAAAGAAAGACCTGCCAAAATCCAGCACCTATTATGCCCTGCTCCAGATTTCGGAGCTGGACAGCCTCAACAACGCAGACGTTGCAATCTACTGTCCGGAGCAGGTCAGCATATCTCTCAAAGACCAGATTCAGAGCCAGGTGAACGACATCCTATCTGCCAACAAACTGGCCTCTTACGACATCCCAAACCTTGAGAATGTCCTCCAAAACATACGCAACAACGCAAATGTCAAGACCATGCAGGTTGGAGAAGACGACCAGGAAGGCAAAGAAACATCCGTAGGAGCCTATATGGCAATCGGGTACATATCCAGCTTCATTATCTACATGTTCATATTCATGTTCGGAAGCATGGTCATGCAGGGAGTGATAGAAGAAAAGAACAACAGAATCATAGAAGTAATAGTTTCGTCCGTAAAGCCGATGCAGCTGATGATAGGCAAGATCATAGGAATAGCGCTGGTGGCCCTCACACAGTTTTTGGCATGGATAGTTCTCACATTCCTGATTGTCACCGGCGTATCTATGGCAACGGGAGCGTCCTCCGGCCAGATTGCCCAGCAGAGCATTCAGGCTCAGAGTCAGGGAACAATTGCCACGGCAGATATACCAGGCCTTGATATCGCTGAGAATGAAGCTGATGCTGCCTCTGCGGAAGACGGTATGGGTTTCATTACCCCCATCCTGAACACAGTTTCACAGATGAACATCTTGGGTATCATAGGCACGTTCCTGCTGTACTTTGTACTCGGCTACCTGCTCTATGCCAGCATGTTTGCGGCAGTGGGAGCCTGCGTTGACAACCAAGCCGACACCCAGCAGCTGATGCTGCCTATCACCATACCGCTCATCATAGGCCTGTTCATAATGCTGAGCGCCTTCCAGAATCCGGATGCTCCAATTGCGGTATGGGGTTCTATCATACCGTTTACATCACCGATGGTAATGGTGGCAAGATTTGCCTACGGAGTTCCGGCTTGGCAGTACATCCTGTCCGTTGCCCTGCTTATAGGCACATTCCTGCTGATGGGCTGGCTGAGCGCAAAAATCTACCGTATAGGAATACTTTCCTACGGCAAGAAAGCCGGATGGAAAGAAATTTTCAAATGGCTCAAATTCAAAGACTAGCATAAACAAATAATATGAAAAACCTTATACAGAAAATTACGTTTGCAGCGGCTGTGCTTCTGGTGGTGGTTGCCGGAACGCAGAAGGCCTCTGCCCAGAGGGTCAAAAAGGCAGAATACACTTCCGACCAGCTGAACAATTCTTCTGTGAGCAAAATCACCTGGACCACAACTACCATAGATTCCAGGTTTGATGTAACAGAAAACGACAACCTTTCTACGCCGGCCATAATTGCCAGATACAAGCCGGAAGTTGACAAGTATTCAGACCCTATAGGATTCTGCCCGAAAGGCCTGCTTAAAAGCGGAAACGGCAACCTGCTCCGCAGTTGGGCGGTGGATGCCTATATGGAATTTGCCCAGCATTACATAGACACAACCTCCAACAAGGATATAGACAAGAACATCAAGATTGACTTTGCCCTTATGAACTCCGGCGGAATGCGGACGGATATGCCCAAAGGCAATGTTTCCAAATACGACATCCTGTCTATATTTCCGTTTGACAACTATCTGGTAATAGAGGAAATGGACGGAGATAAGGTCAGGATGCTCATGGAACTGTTTGCCAAGACCAAGCCTCAGCCCATGAGCAATGTAAAACTCCACATAGACGGAAATCAGGTTAAGGAATGTCTGATTGGCGGCCAGCCTCTTGACGAGAGCCGCAAATATGTTGTTGCCACAATAGACTTCCTCTACAGCGGAGGAGACAATCTCTATCCGCTCAAGTACAGCAACTGGATGGTTGACACTCATAAAAAGCTGATGGACATATTTATGGAATATATCCAGAGCCTTACCAGACAAGGCCGTAACATAGAAAAACAGGCGGACGACCGCCTCATTGTTGAAAACAAAAGCAAGGAGAATTAGCAATGAAAAAAGTTTTGACATTTATGGCGGCCGCCGCCCTTGCATTTTCATCGGCAGCAGCACAGGATCTTGTAATCCTCCACACCAACGACACCCACAGCCAGATTGAGCCCATTGCCGCCGGCAACTACAAGGGCAGAAGCGGAGTTGACCGCCGCGAAAAATACATCAGCCAGATCCGGAAAGAAAACCCCAATGTCATACTGCTGGATGCAGGAGACTTTTCTCAGGGAACTCCTTACTTCACCCTCTTCAAGGGAGATGCCGAGGTTGAACTGATGAACGCAATGAAATACGATGCAGCAACTTTCGGCAACCATGAGTTTGACAACGGCCAGGAGGAACTTGCCAGAAGAATAAAGATGATGAACTTTCCGCTGGTATGCGCCAACTACGACCTAAAAGGCTCGGTTCTGGAAGATGTGGTAAAGCCCTACACCATCATAGAAAGGAACGGCAAAAGAATAGGAGTGATAGGCCTTTGCGTCAGGCTTGCAGGTCTGGTAAGTCCAAGCCGCCTGGGCGATATGAAGTATCAGCATCCTTACAAGATAGTGAACCGCCTTGCCCACCGCCTGCGCAAGACAGAAAAGTGCGATTTGGTCATACTGCTGACTCACTGCGGTTTCAGCGGAGGCAGCGAGCAGAACCCTTCTGACCTGATGATAGCCAAGAACACAGAGGGCGTAGATATCATCATAGGCGGACACTCACACACCTTTATAAAGGAGCCCGCTATTGTGGAAAGCAAGAGCGGAAAGAAGGTCATGGTTGTTCAGGCCGGATGCAAAGGAGAAGAAGTAGGAAGAATAATTTTTGAATTATTTACAGATGTTACTCCAAAAACATGTGAAAATTTTATAAGAATTTGTGAAAATCAAGGACAATTTCAATCATATAAAGGATGTCCATTTCATAGAATAATGAAAAATAATGGTATATATAGTGGCGATATAACACAAGGTAATGGTAGAGGGGGATGGTCTATTTATGGACAATTTTTTGAAGATGAAAATTTTAGAGCAAAGCATAAAATAGAAGGATTATTAAGTATGGTTAATAAAGGACCTAATACTAATAATTCACAATTTATGATCACGACATACCCTTGTCCGTGGCTTGATGGAAAACATGTTGTTTTCGGAAGAGTTATTAAAGGATATGATATTGTAAGAAAAATTGAATTATGTGGTGATGAATTAGGTCGACCGACAAAAAAAGTAATAATATCAGGATGTGGAATACATAAAAAATTATATATGTAAATAATATATCTTGCTATTTTTTCATAAATTATTTTTATAATAATAATAACAAA
>CALBPX010000094.1 GCA_937899055.1 uncultured Bacteroidales bacterium | reverse complement strand
CATCATAGCAATTTGGACACATCAGGGGCTGCAACTTCTGGGTATGCCTACGGAAGCAATCCACACGCCGTTTATGAGCGACCGTTTCCTTTCCATAGAAAACGCCAACTACATCTTCAACAATCTCCACGATATAGGAGAGGAAGTTGAGTTCAAAGAAGGCGGCATCATCCGCAACCGTGCAAAGGAGGTTCTTGACAATGCCATTGCACTGCTTCAGGAAATGACCAGCGAGGGCCTGTTCAACACTCTGGAACAGGGTAAGTTCGGCGATGTAAAGCGTCCTAAGAACGGCGGAAAGGGTCTGGAAGGCGTTACCGAAAAGGGAGCCAATTACATGAATCCGTTTATAGAACTGATGAAAGGGAGGAAATAGTCATGAGCGAAGGTTTATATTCAATGGAGGCCAAGAATTACGACAAGACCCTTGACCTCAAGAAAGTAAAGCCGTACGGCGATACCATGAACGACGGAAAGGTTCAGTTGAGTTTCACTCTGCCTGTTCCGGCCGGCCCGGAGGCCATTGAGGCTGCAAAGCAGCTTCTGAAGAAGATGGGCTTTGAAAATCCGCTCGTAGTTTTTTCTCAGGAGCTCACTCCCGGATTCACATTCTTCAACTGCTACGGGAGCTGCACCCATACCGTTAATTATCAGGATATTTATGTGCCAAAGGTAGAATCAAAGGTCATGAGTATGGAGGCTACCGACGACTATATTTCTGAAAATATCGGACGCCCGCTCGTAATAGTAGGGGCAAGCACCGGAACAGATGCTCATACGGTGGGCATAGACGCAATCATGAACATGAAGGGCTATGCCGGCCACTATGGCCTGGAACGCTACAGGATGATAGAAGCCTACAATCTGGGCAGTCAGGTTCCAAACGAGGAATTCCTTGCCAGAGCCATAGAGCTCAAGGCAGACGCCCTGCTTGTAAGCCAGACGGTTACTCAGAAAGATGTTCACATACAGAACCTTACCAACCTCATAGAGCTGATGGACGCAGAGGGCCTCAGAGACAAAATGATTGTTGTTTGCGGCGGCGCCCGTATCAGTCATGAACTGGCAAAGGAGCTGGGCTACGATGCCGGCTTCGGAACCAATACCTATGCAGACGATGTGGCAAGCTTCATCGCTGAGGAATTTGTAAAAAGACACAAAAAATAACTAACAATATTAATTCATTAAACACACGATTATGGATAAACAGCAAATTAGAGAGTTTATTGCCAAACGTGCTGCCCTGGAAGTAAAGGACGGCGACGTGGTGAATCTGGGTATCGGACTGCCGACCCTTATTCCTAACTATCTTCCTGAGGGAGTGACTGTTACCATTCAGAGCGAGAACGGATGCCTGGGTATGGCTGCCGATCCTGCACTGAGCGGAGGTACAAGAGATCCTCATTGGATTGACGCCGGCGGCGGATATATTTCTCACGAAGCAGGTGCTGCATCTTTTGATTCTGCAACAAGTTTTGGAATGGTACGCGGAGGTCATGTAAACGTAACCTTCCTGGGTGCTCTGGAAGTTGACGAGAAGGGAGACCTTGCAAACTGGATTATCCCCGGCAAGAGAGCTCCTGGAATGGGCGGTGCCATGGACCTTCTTGTAGGTGCCAACAGAGTGATTCTGACTATGGAGCATACGGCAAAGGGTAATCCAAAGATCCTGAAGAAATGCCGTTTGCCTCTGACGGCAGCTGGGCAGGTAAATATGATCATCACAGAAATGGGTGTTATGAACATTACCCCTGAAGGAATTGTCCTTACCGAAATCAATCCCGAATTTACCGTTGAACAGATTCAGGCCGCAACCGAGGCTACCCTGATTGTTTCTCCTGATCTGAAAGAGATAAAACTTTAATATTACTGATATGGATTTTGAACTTACTAAATCTCAGAAACTGTTTCAGCAGATGATAAGGGAGTTCGCCGAGAAGGAAGTGAAACCTATAGCTGCTGAAGTAGATGATGAAGAAAAATTCCCAACCGAGAACGTAAAGAAGCTCGGAAAACTCGGCGTTCTGGGAATACCCACCCCTAAGGTTTACGGCGGTGCAGGCGGAGACCATATTATGTACACTGTTGCCATAGAAGAACTCTCAAGAGTATGTGCAACTACGGGCGTTATAGTTTCTGCTCATACTTCGCTCTGCGAAGATGCCATTCTGGACAACGGTACCGAGGAGCAGAAGCAGAAATATCTGCCCAAGCTTGCAAGCGGCGAGTGGATTGGCGCTTTCGGTCTTACCGAACCCAATGCCGGAACAGACGCTTCGGCTCAGCAGACTATGGCCGTAGAAGACGGAGACGACTACATCCTCAACGGAACCAAGATATTCATCACCAATGCAGGTGAAGCCGATGTTTATGTAATTGCCACAATGACAGACAAGTCCAAGGGTAATAAAGGTATTACAACCTTTATTGTTGAGGCAACTACCCCCGGATTCTCAATCGGAAAGAAAGAGCATAAGATGGGTATCAGAGGAAGTGCAACCTGCGAACTCATATTCGAAAACTGCAGAGTTCCGAAGGCCAACATGCTGGGCAAACTCGGCGGCGGATTTGCTGTTGCCATGAAGACTCTTGACGGTGGCCGTATAGGTATTGCCGCTCAGGCTCTGGGTATTGCTCAAGGTGCAATGGACGAGACCGTTAAGTATTGCAAGGAAAGGAAGCAGTTCGGAAAGAGCCTGTCTCAGTTCCAGAACACCCAGTTCCAGCTTGCAGACCTTCAGACCAAGATTGAGGCATCCAGATATCTGGTCAGGGCCGCAGCTTGGAAGAAAGACCATGGAATGCCTTTCAGCGCCGATGCCGCAATGGCAAAACTCTTTGCAGCAGAAACAGCTATGGAAATGACTACCAAGGCAGTACAGTTCCACGGCGGCTATGGTTACACAAGGGAATATCCTGTTGAGAGAATGATGAGAGATGCCAAGATTACAGAAATCTACGAAGGTACCTCGGAAGTTCAGCGAATGGTTATTGCCGGAAAATTGTTCAAGAAGTAAAAAGATGAGATTATGAATATAGTAGTTTGTGTAAAACAAGTTCCGGATACAACCGTTGTAAAAATCGATCCGGTAAAGAACACACTTATCAGAGAGGGCGTTCCTTCAATCATGAACCCCGACGACAAGGGCGGTTTGGAACTGGCTCTTCAGCTCAAGGACAAGTTCGGCGCCAACGTTACTGTAATAACCATGGGTCCTCCACAGGCAGATTTGGTTCTCAGAGAGGCTTTCGCCATGGGTGCAGACAGAGCTATTCTGCTTACCAGCAGGGCATTTGCCGGTGCAGACACTCTGGCAACTTCTAACGCTCTTGCAGGTGCGCTCAGGACCATTCCTTATGACCTGATTATCACCGGCCGCCAGGCCATTGACGGCGATACCGCACAGGTAGGCCCGGAGATGGCTGAGCACCTTCATCTTCCTCAGGTCTCATACGTAGTTGACTGCCAGTACAACGGCGGAAACAACTACAGGGTTAAGAAAGAAACCGAAGACGGCTATGAGATTCTGGATGTAGAAGGTCCGGCAGTATTTACTGTTCTGGCCAGCGGTTACAAGGCTCGCTACATGAGTGTTGGCGGCATTGTTGACGCATACGAGCGCGAGGTGGAAATCTGGACAGAAGCCAATCTGGATTTGGATCTTTCCAAGCTCGGTCTGAAGGGTTCTCCTACAAAGGTTAAGCAGGCATTCCCCAAGAAGACCAAGGCAGCTGGTCAGGTTTATGAACTTGAGCCTGAGCAGGCCGTAGATGTTATCATTGATAAGATGAAAGAGAAATTTATTATTTAATTGCCTAATACTGAAAGAAATGAATAAAGCAGATTATAAAGGCGTATATGTATTCGCCGAGCAAAGAGACGGTCAGATACAGTCTGTTGCACTCGAACTTTTGGGAAAGGCAAGGGTGCTTGCAGATAAACTCGGAGAGGAGGTTGTAGCCTTCTATCCCGGGTACAAGAACACTGAAAGCGCTAAGGAACTCATCGCCTGGGGAGCAGACAAGGTAATAGTCATGGATGCTCCTGAACTGGAACATTATCTTACAGAGCAGTACTCTCAGGCAATGAGCCAGGCTATAGACAAGTACAAACCGAGCATCGTTCTTCTGGGTGCAACCACCATAGGAAGAGACCTTGGTCCAAGGCTGGCTTCCAGGCTGGCTACCGGCCTTACAGCAGACTGCACGGCTCTGGATATCTCCGAAGACCGGGAACTCCTGATGACCCGTCCGGCATTCGGCGGCAATCTGATGGCTACCATCATGTGTACAGAGCACAGGCCTCAGATGTCAACCGTGCGCCCGGGCGTTATGCAGAAAGGAACCAGAGACGAGAACCGTCAGGGAACTGTTGAGAACTTTGTTCCTGTATTCGACGCTTCCAAATTCAAGGTTAAACTTGTAGAATGTGTAAAGGAGAACAAGGGTAAAGTTGATATTACCGAGGCCAAGGTTCTGGTTTCCGGAGGTCGTGGAGTTGGTAATCCTGAGGGATTTGCAAAGCTTCAGGCTCTGGCTGACGTTATCGGAGCACAGGTTTCTTCTTCACGTGCAATGGTAGATGCAGGAGTTATGCCTCATGAAGTTCAGGTTGGTCAGACAGGTAAGACCGTCCGTCCTAACCTCTACATGGCCTGCGGTATCTCCGGCGCCATCCAGCATCTTGCAGGTATGGAGGAGAGCGACTTCATCATTGCCATCAACAAGGACAAGTTTGCTCCTATTTTTGGCGTAGCAGATGTAGGTATAGTAGGGGATGTGCACAAGATCATCCCTATGCTCACCGAAAAGCTCTCCAAGATGCTTACCAAGAAGTAATTGCCGGATTCAGGCATTCCACGTTTAGCCTCCGCCGACAGGGCGGAGGCTATTTTTTTAGGCTCATACTTCTGCCTGTCTGCTATTTTTCCTATCTTGCATTAAATTCTTGAATGATATGAGACGGTTACTCCCATACTGTGCTTTCTTGCTGGTGGCAGCCTTTGCCTTCTCATACAGCAAAAGCGAAGGGGGCGGAAAGTCCTATTTGCCAACCGTTCTTCAAAGTAGGCTCCGAGTCTCTTCAAACCTGATAATCATTAATCCTATTCTATATGAAAAAATTCTTATTATCATCGGCGATCATTGCCACTTGTATTCTTGCTTTCTCTTGCAAAAACAATGGAGAAAACACTGCACTTCCAGAAGTTGATGATGTTTGTTCTCAGATGGATGACCCTTCATTCAAGTCATTCTGTCTGAAGAATTTTGATGCCGATTCTGATTACAAGATTTCAATGGCTGAAGCTGCTTCTGTAACCGAACTGGTTTTTCCGTCTCCTTTCGCCAGCGAAGAAAGTGAATCAGAATGGGAATATGACCAGCCTCTGGAGTCTTTGAAGGGTATCGAGTATTTTCCGAACCTGAAGGCATTGGTATTTGAATACCACCAGGTAACGAGCCTGGATGTCAGCAAGAATCCTAAACTTGAGCATCTGTACTGCAGTTCCAATAGAATAGGAAGCCTGGATGTGACCAAGAATCCGCTACTGAAGGAGTTGAGCTGCTCGTCTTGCGGCCTTACAAGCCTGGATGTGAGCAAGAACACTGAACTTGTCAATCTTTCTTGCAATGACAATCAGATTCCAATCCTGGATGTCAGCAACTGCCCTAAGCTCACAGACCTTGCTTGCTCTACCAACCAGATAAAGACCTTGGATATAAGCAACGCTCCTGGACTGGAACATCTGCATTGCGGCAACAATCTTCTGACCAGCCTGGATGTGAGCAAGAATCCCGAACTCATTATTATTTTCTGTGAAGGCAACCAGCTTACCAGCCTGGATGTGAGCAAGAATCCCAAACTGGAGTGGCTGCTCTGCAAGAGAAACAATATAACAAGCCTGGATCTGAGCAATAACACCCAGCTGAGCCTGGCGGATGTTGATGACGGAACAGAGGTTATCGGCTACAAACGGTAAGATTCAGAGATCTCACTCTTTTACCCACAGGTAGGTTCCTTCTCCGCACTCCTTGACAAGGCGGAGCATATATTTCTCCTCTATGGCCACGCAGCCGGCTGTAGTTTCATCTCCCGGATAATCGCAGTGGATGAATATGGCAAAGCCCTTGCCCCATACAACCGGATTGGTGTTGAAGTCTATGGCCATTGCGTACTTGTAGGATATCTTGAAGCGGTAGAGGTGCTCGCTCCTGCTCATGTCTCTTGTCCCAGGCTCCACTTCCACCCAGGTGTTGTAATCTTCCTTCTCTCCTGACCACCAGGAAGTAGGGGTTATCTGCCTGTATGGCATCGCTGAGCCAGGATCCGGTGCATTTCCAAATACAATTGTTACCTTGAAAAGCCCCATAGGGGTGGTTCCGTCTCCGTCGTGGCGGTCTGGATTGAGCCCGTTCTTGCCGTAATGGCAAGGCACTTCAAAGGCCTTCTCCCAGCCGCAGCTGTTGCTCCCGGCTTTCTCCTTGCCGCAGCACTCTCCGCTTCCGCAGTTCTCTTGGCTTCCTGACTTCCAAGCATCAGCTGTCCTGTTCCACAGGCTCAGCCTATGGTCCTGCACCAGAATCACCTGTTTAACCTCTTTTGGAAGGGTGGAAAGCTCTTCCACGGTCTTGTTGTCCCTACTGAACATCATAGACATAAAGCAAATAGCAGCAATAATCAGTTTCATACTTCAAATTTAGCAAATATCTAAATATCTTTCCAGGAAATGACTTTCCCTTCTGAGCGCAACATTGTCTGGTCACCACCATAAATCACAGTCCTTTGTTTGGAGGAAGCCCCGGAAAGATCTTGTTTTAGCCGGTAAAAACCGAGCATTTTTTAATTTTATTTTCAACATCCGGCT
>CALBPX010000093.1 GCA_937899055.1 uncultured Bacteroidales bacterium | reverse complement strand
AAATGAAACGTTTGTAGAAATTTAAGGAGAACTCTATGATATTCAAGTGGTTGTTTGGAGCAATAGGCTGGGCTGCCGGAGGTTTTCTGGGCGGAGCTATTGGCTTTGCGCTAGGTTCAATGCTTGATGGCTCTACCACAAAGCGGCTGGACAGCGGCAGCAATTGGACAGGGCAGAGTTCTCAGGACAGCAGTGACGCAGGCCGGCAATACGGGGGCAGGCGGACATATACCACAACCGAACAGCGCAACAGCTTCCTTATCAGCCTTCTGGTTCTTAGCACAGCAGTAATGAAGGCCGACGGCAAGGTTCTCAAATCCGAACTTTCTTACGTCAAAGACTTTATACGCAACAACTTTGGAGAAGACGCAGTATCCGAAGGCCTTCAGATAATAAAGAAACTGCTCAGCCAGAACATAGATGTTCCACAGGCCTGCGCCCAGATAAGGGCATACATGATATTGTCGCAGAGGCTCCAGCTTTTCCATTATCTTTTGGGGATTGCCCAGGCCGACGGTCAGGTATCGCCCGAGGAAAGCAGCCTGTTGTTCACTATAGGTCAGAGTCTTGGGCTGAACGAAAAAGACATACGCAGCATCATGGGTATGTTTGAGCCGGAGAAAGATCCTTACAAGATACTTGAGATAGACAAGACCGCTACCGACGACGAGGTCCGCAAGGCCTACCGCCGTCTTGCAGTCAAGTTCCATCCGGACAAGGTGGAAAATCTGGGCGATGATGTAAAAAAGGCAGCAGAAGAAAAGTTCAAGAACATACAAGGTGCATACGAGCAGATAAAAAAGGAACGCGGAATGCGGTAACTTGCATCTGCACGGCAAAATAACGGAAATTAACAAATATAACAGCATATATTATGAAGACAGATTTATCAAAAGTCCTGACAGTAAGCGGAGAGCGGGGGCTCTTCAGCTATGTTGCACAGGCAGCCAGAGGAGCAATTCTGGAAAGCATGCTTACTAAGAAAAGATTTGTAGCCGGCCCGTCTGCAAAGATGAGCGCCCTTTCCGATATATCGATATTCACTCAGGAAGGCGAAATGAAGCTCCAGGAAGTTCTTACTGCCATGAAAAACAGCCTCGGCGATGAAAAGGCTCCGAGCGGCAAGAGCGCTCCGGAAGTTTTGAAGGAATTCTTTGGCAAGGTAGTTCCGGACTATGACGGAGAAAGGTTCTATCCTTCTCACATGAAGAAAGTTGTGGAGTGGTACAACTGCCTTAAGGAATATGCCAGCCTGGATTTTGAAACCGAGGAGGAAGGTGCAAAGGCTTCCGACAACGAAGAAAGCGCTAAGACCGCTGCTTCAAAGCAGGCAAAGGAAGCGTCTAAGCAGAAGGGCGCAAAGGTGAGCGGCAAGCAGGCTGCTCCGGCTAAGGCAAGTGTTCCAAGAAAGGTTGTATAATGCTGGAAATCACCGGTATATTTTCTCCCAAGAGAGTGCAGCTCATAACCATGGGTTGCAGCAAGAACCGTGTAGATTCGGAAAAGCTGCTGCATAAACTAAGCGGCGGCGGGCTTGAAATTATACCGGAAGAGCAGCCATACGAGGTCTCCAGGCCTGATGTGGTAATCATAAATACCTGCGGTTTCATCGGCGATGCAAAAAAGGAATCTATAGACGAGATTCTTTCCGCCGCTCAGGCCAAGAAGGCAGGCCATGTGGGTAAAATTGTTGTATGTGGCTGTCTTAGCGAGCGTTATCTTAAAGATCTTGAGGAAAGTGTTCCGGAAGTGGATGCCTTCTTTGGGGCATTTCAGTGGAAGAAGGTTGTGGAATGGATGGGGCTTGAAAGCGGAAAACTCAGCTCTGCTCCCCACAGCTGGACCGGACGCTTTCTTACAACTCCGAGCCACTATGCCTATCTGAAGATTGCAGACGGCTGCAACCGGAAGTGTTCCTACTGCGCCATTCCGCTGATCAAGGGCCGTTTCAGATCCGTTCCTATGGCAACTTTGGAAAGGGAAGCCAAGGAACTGGCTTCCAAAGGAGTAAGGGAACTGATTCTCATAGCCCAGGACACTACGTTCTACGGAATGGACCTCTATGGCAAAAAGATGCTTGCACCCCTGATTGAAAGGCTGTCCAGGACAGAAGGCATAGAATGGATAAGGATACATTATTCTTACCCGGCGGGGTTCCCCAGAGATGTGCTGCGTGTAATGGCTCAAAATCCCAAGGTGTGCAAGTACCTCGACATTCCGCTCCAGCACTCTTCTTCAAAGATTCTGAAGATGATGCGCCGCGGAGTGGACCGTCAGAAAACCCAGAAGCTCATAGATGATTTGAGAACTATGGTTCCGGGAGTTGCCCTGCGTACAACAATGATTGTAGGGCATCCGGGTGAAACGGAAGAAGAGTTCTGCGACCTTCTGGACTTTGTCCGCCATAACCGTTTTGAGATGCTGGGAGCATTTACCTACAGCGAGGAGGAAGGTACATACGATGCCCGCAACTTTGCAGACGATGTGCCCTCTGCCGTAAAGAAGAGACGTTACGGCCGCCTTATGAGGCTCCAAAGTAAAATATCACTGGAGAACAACCTCAGGCGGATTGGCGGGGTGGAAAAAGTCATAATAGACGATGTCCGTGACGGTTATCTTATCTGCCGAAGCCAGAAAGAGAGCCCGGAGGTAGATGGAACCATAGTGGTGAGGCTGCCTGAAGGCTGCACTCCGGACATTGCCCGAGAGCAATTTATTGGTAAATTTGCCGCCGTACGCATTACCGGAGCCGGCGAATATGACCTGGAAGGCGAGTTGGCCTAGCCATATCGCTGAGAATAAAACTGGAAAAGAGATTGAATAAATACTGAAACTTATGAAACTACTTGAAGGAAAAGTTGCACTTGTAACAGGTGCCGCCAGAGGAATCGGCAAGGCCGTTGCCCTCAAGTTTGCCTCAGAAGGCGCAAACATTGCTTTTACTGACCTGGTGATAGACCAGAACGGCGAGCAGACCAAGAAAGAACTGGAAGCCTTTGGAGTAAAGGTTGTTGCCATTGCATCTAACGCCGCAGATTTTCAGCAGGCTCACGATGCCGTTGCCCAGATTGTAAAGGAGCTCGGACGGATTGATATCCTTGTGAACAACGCCGGAATAACCAAAGACGGCCTCATGCTTAAAATGACAGAGGCTCAATGGGATGCAGTTATTGCAGTAAACCTCAAGAGCGCATTCAACTTCATTCATGCCGTAACTCCGGTTATGATGAGCCAAAGGTGCGGAAGCATAATCAACATGTCTTCCGTAGTAGGAGTACACGGCAATGCAAGCCAGTGCAACTATTCAGCATCAAAGGCCGGTATGATAGGTCTTGCAAAGAGCATAGCCCAGGAAATGGGGCGCCGCGGCATTCGTGCAAACGCTGTAGCTCCGGGCTTTATCATCACCGAGATGACCGCCCAGCTTCCGGAGGAAGTCAAGCAGGACTGGTACAAGAAGATTCCTCTCAGAAGAGGAGGTACTCCTGAGGATATTGCAAATGTATGCCTCTTCCTTGCAAGCGACATGTCCAGCTATGTTTCCGGTCAGGTTATTCAGGTTTGCGGCGGCATGATGATGTAAAATATGGCTGGAGGAAAGATTTTTACAAAAAGCAATATATTGGAATACAGCCTTCTGGTGGGAGGATGCGCCATTTTCTCACTGGGGGCTGTATTGCTTGTGGAACCATACGGCTTTGCTCCGGGCGGAACCTACGGAATTTCTATGGTCTTCCACCATCTTTGGGGTTGGCGTACTGAGGTTTCGGCCCTGTGCATGGATATTCCGCTGCTGATAATCGGAACGCTGATTCTTGGCGGGCGGTTTGGCTTCAAAACCCTTTTGTGCACGCTTCTGGTACCCGTTTTCTTTTGGGTTATACATCAGACCTACGGTTTTGATTCCCTGATAGAACCGGAAGTGAGCCAGAAGATTGCAGCCGAGGGTCTGACTGGCGTAGCCGCCATCCAGCAGTACGACCATCAGCTTCTGGCCGCCATATTCGGAGGTGTGCTTTATGGAGTGGGGCTTGGTATGATATTCCGTTCCCGTGCAACCAGCGGCGGAAGCGATATCATATCCATGATAGTAAACAAATATATGCACATATCTCTGGGAACCTGCGTAATCATTGTTGACGGGTTGATAACTCTCTCTACCGTAGTGGCTTTCGGCGACTGGAAACTCCCCATGTATTCGTGGCTGATCATCATCATAGAGAGTCTGATCATAGACAAGGTAATTGAGGGCCAGGCTTCCAAGACAATGATGATCATATCATCCAAGCCGGAGCAGATCCGCAAGATAATCATCGATGACATGGGCCGTGGGGCAACACTAATACCGGCTCAGGGAATGTACAGGGGCGAGCCCAAAGACATAATCTATGTTACCCTTACAAGAAGAGAGGTTGTGAACCTGCGTTACCGGATAGCCGAAATTGATCCGGATGCATTCATAAACGTTCTGAACTCGGCCGAAACTATAGGTCTGGGGTTCAAGTCTATCAAGGATTAGAACTCTGTTTAGATTTGATATATTGCTGAAGCTGAGCTGCTTCTTTAAAATCTAACTTGCCGCGGCAGAAGGAAATCCAGCTTGCGGCAAGTTCGTTTTCTCCCATTATCTGACAGGCTACTGCAATGTTGAATGCGGCCAGAGATGCCTTTTTTGCGTCTTTTTCTTCGGTGAACGGCATCCAGTTGGTTATGGCTTCCTGCCATCTGAAGTTGCGGGCATTCATATAGGCTTTGTGCCAGGAACTTATTGTAGGATAATCAAAGAGATTCCATATTTCGGTCTTCCAATATGGGCATATATTCTGCACTGCCGCAGCTCCGAATCTGGTAAAGACAAGGCTTTCGGTGGAATCCATATACATTTGTATGTCCTGTTGGGATGAGGCAAATTCATAAGGAATGTCAATCTGGATGCTGTCTGTTGCTATGGTTGAAAAGAGAGTGGTGTCTGAAATTGCATCATAAACATCCATGAACGCTCTTGAAGGAATTATTACAGATGTATTGATTTCGCCCCACGGATTATGTTTGCGGATTATGGTGCCGTTGCCGAAACTTATGTTGCTCAGTATCACAAGGCAGCTTCTGCCGGTTTCCATCATCAGGCCCTCCATGTAGTCCTTGTCCTGAGTTCCCTTGTATTCCTCCTGCGGAATGATGAAAGCTCCTACATCTCCGTCTTCCAGGGCGTTTTCCGTTTCCAGGAAACGTGCAGC
Organism: uncultured Bacteroidales bacterium; assembly: GCA_937899055.1. Taxonomy (GTDB): domain Bacteria; phylum Bacteroidota; class Bacteroidia; order Bacteroidales; family UBA932; genus Egerieousia. Next base: position 137 of record CALBPX010000093.1, on the reverse strand, counting down.
TCCAAGGGCCACTCCGGCAATGGCAATGCTGTCTTGCGTTTCGGTAGAATAAGTTGCAATTATGGCAGTTGATTGGTCTTCTACGTCAAGGTTGAATTTTACCGGCTGCAGCACATCCACATTGAATCTCATTACCT
>CALBPX010000092.1 GCA_937899055.1 uncultured Bacteroidales bacterium | reverse complement strand
TCAGACGGCAACCGCTGTTATTTCTGAATATGTCGGATGTTCCGTTCATCGCATTCTTTTATTGGTTGTCGTTTGAATAGGTGTTCCTGTCAATGTTTTCAGAAGACATTGCCGTCTTGTAGCGTCTTGTGCCCTTGAGTTTTCCCCAGCGTGTGTAGGTGTATTCGGTGGTGTTTCCGGCAGCGTCTCTTATCTTCTGCGGTCCCACTCCGCAAAGATACTTGATTGTGGTTATTTCAGCGTTTTTGAAGGCGCTGCGGAGACTGGCTTCCTGAGCTGCCGGGATACCTGTCTGTGCACTTATACTGCCCTGCGTTATATATTGCTGCACCTGAGTCAGAGTCAGCCCTTTTGCCTGTAGCATAAGATACAGGCCGTCAGAGCTCCAGAGGTAGGAGACTGTCCTGTTGTCCGCATTGCAGAGCTGAGTGATATTGCCATATTGGTCGTACGAGAGGATTTCCGCCTCATTCTTCCAGGCCTGCGCGTTCAAGTCGTAGGTTTCCACCAGGACAGGGAGTATGAGAGTGTCTGTTCCGTTTGGAAAGAGAGAGTATGTGCATCTTTTCCCAGAGATAAGAGTTTTCTGTATCTGGCCAGCCTGTTTTCGGTATATCTTTTCATCCAGAGGCAGAGTGAGGATGTTCCTTCTCAACATCGCTGAATAGACAGGACTTGCCTGAATTACATTGTCTTCCAAGTCTCTCAGATTGGTGTATTCGTATATGAGTGTGTCTCCTTCGGGTGTGGTCTGCTTTGAACGAGTCACTTCCCAGAAGATGTTGTACTCGAACTTCTTGGAGGAGAGTTTTTCAGTCTCCATGCTGTTGTCTCTGGTGTGTGTCAGTGCGCTGTACTGGAAGGAAGCCCATCGTCCATCGGGTGCTTCCATTCTTGTCAGATGCCAGGCTGTGATGATGTCATAGATGCTTCTTTCTCCGCTTTTGGATATGTCCACATTGGGATGTTCAGGGTTACCGTCAAAGATGTAGCGGTAACCGTCCGGTGTTGTGAGGATAATCTCGTGGAACTTGGAGAATTCGTATGGCAGATTGCTGATAGGCACGGTGTCTATCTGAAGCCTGTATCCCGAAGGGTTGAGCGGGGTGTCGTAGAAAATAACATCTCCATGGAACCCCAGGTGGAACTTCCCGCTGTGCCCTGGAACTCTGAAATGGAATATGTCCGGCTGGGCGTCAAGCTCTCCCTCGTGATTATGTGTAGGAATGTTTCCTGGCACCCATAGAATTTCAGGGGCCCCTGTGCCGGAGCCGTTGTCAAAAAGGGTGAACATGAAACGCCACCACTTGTTGGTTTGGTGTGAAGTGAACGGGTTGTTCCTGTGGACAGTATAGAACCCCTGAACATGCTTGACATTCTCGCCGTAATCAGGTATGCCGTTGGTCTCTATGGTGATGCTGCCGCCGATCTCCAGATTCCATCCTGGGCCAAGGATTCCTGCTATCTGGTTGGGCATATTGCCGTTGGAAGAGTAGGTGGCGGTAATTGGTATGGTGAAGTCCTTGTCTTTGTATTCATAGATAGGAACTGAGAGGTTTATGGTTCCCGTGTACATCGAAGGCGAAACCTCTCCCTGCCTTACAAAGTTCCATGCATCTGTCTGGGGAATGGAGATGTCATCGTAGAACTTGAAGGTTGATTGGGAAAAACAAGTAATACTTGTAAGGAGCAACGTTAGTAAAAATATGTATTTATGTACTCTTGTTTTATTCATTTATAAATCATTTTATTACTGATTATTGAACTTTATGATGCTATATAACAGGTTAAGGTCAAGGTGCTTGCGGAGATGGTCGGCAAGCAGGTCGTATTGCCTTTGCTTGAAGGCGGTGTAGTCTTCCGACTTTGGGCTGGATTCTGCTTTGCCTTTGTACGGTTCCAGGATGAAATCCGTGAAACTTGGATTGTCCAGAATGCCGTGCAGGTAGCAGCCCATACACTTTTGGTCTATGAGGCAGCCTTCCGGAGTGCCGTTTTCCATAATGGCCAGAGGCTTGATATCTTCACCGTTTGTGGTGGTCTCTCCCATGTGGATCTCATATCCTGTAAGCAATGAGGATTCTTCACAAACAGGTGCTTGGCGGCCGGAAAACTTTTGGGTTTGAGATGAGTGATGCAGATGGTTTATGGTAAATCGAGCCTGTCTTGTGGTTTTCTCTTTGGTCATCTTGGTTGTAACCGGCAGAAGGCCAAGGCCGGGGAGCATCCCGATCTCTCCTTCTATGTGGTCAGGGTCAAGAACTTGGGTTCCCATCATCTGGTAGCCGCCGCAGATTCCAAGGACCGTTGCGCCGTTTCTGTGCGCGGAGATTATAGCCTGGGCGCAGCCGTTTCTGCGGAGTTCATAGAGGTCGTCTATGGTGGATTTGGTACCAGGGATTATGATGATGTCGCTCTTTTTTATGTCTTCCGTGTTGGAGGTGTAGTAAAGGTGGACTCTCGGGTCCCTTTCCAGGGCGTTGAAATCGGTGAAGTTGGAAATGTGCCTGAGGAGCACTACCGCAACGTTGATTTTGCCCTGTTCCCTTGAAAAACTCTTGGCGGCGAGGTCCACGCTGTCCTCTTCTTCTATGTAGATGTCCTTGTAGAAAGGTACAACTCCCAGAACAGGCACTCCGCAGATGTCTTCCAGAATCTTACGTCCGCTGTCAAAGAGGCGGAGGTCTCCCCTGAACTTATTGATTATAATGCCTTTGATGAGCTTTCTGTATTCGGGTTTCTGGAGGGCTATGCTGCCATAGGCAGAGGCAAACACGCCGCCGCGGTCTATGTCTGCCACAAGAAATACATCTGCTTTTGCGTATGCTGCCATAGGCAGGTTTACTATGTCGCTGTCTGAAAGGTTCAGTTCGGATATGCTGCCTGCACCCTCCATGACAATGGGGCTGTACTTTGATTCAAGACGGTCAAATGCCTGTTGTACAGCTGTCCTGAGCACCTCCTTGCCTTCCTTGCGGAAATAGTCGTAGGCGTTGCTGGTGCCGGTTGGTTTGCCGTTCAGGACAATTTGCGATGTATGGTCGCTCTGGGGCTTGAGAAGGAGCGGGTTCATGTCTGTATGACATTCCACTCCGGCAGCTTCTGCCTGAACGGCCTGGGCGCGTCCTATCTCCAAGCCGTCTTTTGTGGCAAAGGAGTTGAGGGCCATGTTCTGAGCCTTGAACGGAGCCGGGCGGTAGCCGTCCTGCAGGAATATCCTGCAAAGACCTGTGGCTATGATGCTTTTGCCTACATCGCTGCCGGTTCCGGCAAGCATTATGTTATGGAGTCTTTTCTTCATTTCTGTCTTTTTCAGTGCTTGGATGCCAAAACAAAAAGATAGTCTGAGAGGCGGTTGAAAAACACCAGAATGTCTTCGTTGACCTTATGTTTTCCGGCAAGGGTCCAGAGCCTTCTCTCAACAGTCCTTGCGGTACTTCTTGCAATATGTACAGAAGAAGACAGCAGGCTGCTTCCAGGAATGACAAAACCCTGCGGACGGCTGGATGCGTCTATCAGCTCTTCCATGTGCGCGGTAAGCGGATTACAATGCAGTTCCTTCAGGTTTTCAACGCCTTCCGGAGTTGCAATATGGCTCATTATTATCATCAGTTCCTTTTGGATGGCAAGGATGAATTCCTTTTCGTGGGCATCTATGTTTGAAGCACGTATGAAGCCCAGGTGCGAGTTCAGCAGGTCTATCATTCCGTTGACCTCTATGCGGATATCGTCCTTTGGAACTCTTGTTCCGCCTTTCAGGGAAGTTGTGCCCCTGTCTCCGGTCTTTGTGTAAATCTCTTTCATCTCTTCTGTTTTTATTCGCCGATGTCTGTTTCAGAAAATCCTGAAAATATCCTGTTCTCCCCAGTACAGATGGGTGTAGCTTGCAATGGTGTTGTTAAGCCTTACTATAGGTGTGGAAACTTTGTTTCCTTTGGCGTCAAAGACCTGTACCATACTTTCAGGAACTTTGCCCATGTAGTTTGTGTAATGGAACTCGTGCCCCCTGAAATCCAGGCCGTTGTAGGAGAATGACCTGTATCCGAGGCAGAGCTTGCGGTCTTTTGACCGGGCTGTGATGCTGTAGGGAAGCACTCCGCACATGGGCCATTCTTTTTCATCGGCTGCTATGCTTTTGCACAGATACATCATGCCTCCGCACTCGGCAATGATTTTTCCTCCGTTTTGGGCAAAGCGTTTGATGGAACTCATTGTTTTTCCGCATTTTGCCAGTGCCTCAAGATGCTTTTCGGGGTAGCCGCCCGGAAGGTAGAGAAGGTCGGCTTCCGAAGGAATTTCAAGGTCTTCTTCCGGATTGAAGAATCTGATGTTCCGCCAGCCGTCCAGATGCTCTTGGTAGATGAACGAGAAAGACTCGCTGTTGCGGGCAACCAGAACTTTGGGCCTATTGCCGTCTTCTGGTTTTGATGGTATGGGCTCTTTCAACTCACAGGTTGTCATTTCAAGCAGTCTGCCAAGATCTACATTGCCGCTTATCAGAGAGGAGGCGGCTGCTTTGCCGGCAGGTTGGGAAAAATCGAGCCCAAGGTATCTGGATGCGTTTTCTGCTTCCTTTGACTTAGGAATGAAGCCTATGGCCTCAAGCCCTACATCCTGGCACACTTCCTCCAGCATCTGCCTGTGCTTTAACGAGCCTACTTTGTTGAATATCACTCCTTTGACGGTGATATCTGAGGAAAAGTCACGGAAGCCTTTCAGCAGCGGGGCAAGGGAATAGGCCGTGCTTTGTGCATCTACCGTAAGAATCACCGGTATGCCCAGAATGGCGGCAATTTCAGCTGCGGAACCTTTGCTGCGGCTGTATCCGTCAAACAGACCCATCATACCTTCAACTATGCAGATGTCTGCATCCTGTGAATGTTTTGCATAAATGTTCCTGAGGTGTTCAGCCGTGGCAAAATACGAGTCCAGGTTGTAAGAAGGCCTGTTGCATGAGCGCAGGTGGAATTTGGTGTCTATGTAGTCTGGCCCGCATTTGAAGGGCTGTACTTTCAAACCCCTGAGTGTCAACTCTTCCATGAGGCCGATACTGACGGTGGTCTTGCCGCTTGAGGAATGGGGGGCGGCAATCATAAACTGCGGAATTTTTTTCTCGTGTGCGCTCATGCGCACAAAGTTATGCTCTATTTTGAAATTATTCAAACTCTTTTGCCGGAAGGTGGACCTGAAAAGAAACAACGTTGTTACATTTTTTTGTTTTTTCGGATTAAAGAAATACCTTTGCAGAAGATTCAGGTAATCAAAGTGAGTTTTTGCTTTGGTGAAAGGGAATCCGGTGAAAGGCCGGAACTGTACCTGCAGCTGTATTTCCCTGAATGTGTCCGTTGCGTTTATGCCACTGGAGAAATCCGGGAAGGTGTAACGGATGGGAAAAGTCAGAAGACCTGCCTGCCTCGTTCAGAGTGGCCGTCTCTCAGGAATAAGAGCCTCGGCAATCGGAAAAATTTGCATGATGAAAAAATTTATTTTGTCAGGTCTTTTGGCCCTGGCTTTGTGCGTATGCCAGAGCATTATGGCTCAGGATACCTTGAAGAAATTTGATCTTCAGGAGCTTGTAGTTACGGGTACAGGTACGCTCCATCTTCTGAAGGAGGCTCCTGTGCAGACCGAGGTCATAACGGCAAAACAGTTGAAAAACTATGGCGGAAGGAGTCTGCAGGACATTCTTTCAACCCTTGCTACGTCGTTTGACTTTAACGAAGACGATATGGGCAGTCATATTACCATGAACGGTCTTGGCAATTCCTACATTCTGATTATGGTTGACGGAAAGCGTCTGAACGGCGATGTAGGAGGAGACAACGACCTTCAGCTGATAGACCCCCAGAATATTGAGAAAATAGAGATAGTCAAGGGCGCTTCATCTGCCCTCTACGGCAGCGACGCCATTGCCGGAGTCATCAACATCATAACCAAAAAACACGACGACGGACTTCTGCTTGAGAATTCTACAAGAGTAGGAAGCTATGGCGACATCCGCCAGCATAACGGAATAGGGCTCAGAAGCGGAAGGTGGAACAGCTACACAAACTTTCAGCTTCAGCATACAGACGGCTGGCAGAACACTTCCGTGGAACATACTTCCCCGCTGGAGGACCCCATTCTTGATTCAAAGAACAAAACCCGTAACCGATTTACCAACTGGCAGGTTGCCGAGCGTCTGACATACGATGCCGGCAGACGTGGAGAATATTATGCAGAAGGGTCCTTATACGGAAAGCGGATTTTCCGTCCAAGCGGCAAATATCCTCACTATGATGTAAATACATACGACCTTGCATACAGGAATGCCGGTGCTTCCATAGGAGGACGATGGAATCTGGGCGGCAAGGACTACATGACATTTGATGCAGACTGGAACAGGCACGCTTATTACTATCATTTTACAAGTGAAACTCTGGTAGAAGATTATGAAAAGAGTGCCGGAACCTTGTACTATCCATATTATCCATATCTGACGGGACAGCGGGCTCTCCAAAGCGACCAGCAACGGACCCTAATCTCTGCCAAGGGTGTCTTTACTCTGCCTTATGAAAACAGGTTAAGCGGGGGAGCCGAGTTCCGTTATGACTATCTGAATGCACCCAACCGCGTATCGGGAGGAAAGGCCGACGACTGGACCGCTGCGGTTTACCTTCAGGATGAGTTCAATCCGTTGAAAACCTTGAACATAACCGCAGGTCTGAGGCTCAACCAGAACCATCAGTTCGGTTTCAGGGCCACTCCCAAGGTCAGCCTCATGTGGGCTGTTCTCAGCGATGTCCGCCTGAGAGCTTCGTGGAGCCAGGGATTTAAGACTCCTACTCCGAAGGAGTTATATTATATGTATGTCCGCCAGATGAGCGGCACATACCTTTACCTCGGAAACAAGGATCTTAAGGCCCAGAGCAGCAACTATTTTTCTTTCAGTGCAGAATATTTCCTGAAAGACCTTGTAGTTACCATAGGCACATTCTACAACAAGCTGGACAATATGATAACCCTTGTAACCATTCCCAGCTATGAGGCTCCGGATGAACTTGTTGCAAGGTTTGACCCTGTGAAAACCCGCCAATACCAGAATATGGACAAGGCAAAAACCTACGGTCTGGATTTTTCTCTGCGGTTCAAGATGGGGGATTTCCTCCTGAATGCAGGTTACAGCTGGCTGGATACCAAGGCCGACCAGTATGACTCCGACCATGAAACTCTCCGCAGGGTAAAGATCGACGGCCTTGCTCATCATAAGGGAAGCATATCTCTGCTCTGGAACCATAGCTTTTCTGCTGCATACCAGATGAGTGCAGGCATATATGGGAGGATGTCCACCAAACGCTATTATCAGACCAACGGTAACGGCAAGGGCTACCAACTTTGGAGGTTTGCCACAACCCACGATTTCATCCGCAGAAAGAATGTTACAGTAGGTTTGCAGGCGGGCATAGACAACATCTTCAATTACAAAGACAAAACGCCTCACGGCCTGCATCTTGGAACTACATCTGCCGGCAGGACCGTTTATGGCGCAATACTCATAAAGTTTACAAACGGAAGAAAGACAATAAACAGAATAAACACTAATTTAAATCAGAACGAAAATGAGAACTAAAATTCTTTTGGTTGCTGCATTTGCAGCAGTTTTTGGACTTGCATCTTGCTCCAAGAGCGACCCCAAGTCTAATTATGACGAATATCAGAAGACCGTGAACAATACGGTTAAGTCTCAGAAAAAGAACAGCAAAGCCATACTTCTGGTAGCTTTCGGCAGCACCTGGCAGCAGGCTTACGATGCTTTTGATGCAACGGTTGCCGCTTACAAGAGCGCTTTTCCCGGATATGACATTTACCTTTCGTTCTCTTCAGCTATCTGCATCAACCGTGCAGCAGCCGGCGAGAATGTAGCCCCCAGAAACTTCTATGCTCCGCCTTTCTGGCTCACGGCTTTTGCCCAGGACGGTGTAAAGTACTCTGAGATAGTAATCCAGAGCCTTCAGGTCATCCCCGGCGAGGAATACGCAAGGGTAATCAACTACATCAAGGACTTTGCAAACAACTCTAACGGCGACCTGGACGACAGCTATCTTTCAAGCGTAAAACTGAAGCTGGGCGTTCCGCTCCTTCAGGATGCCGATGCCGACGTAAATGCCGTTGCAAAGGCTCTCAACGATATCTATAAAGACAAGGCTGCAAGCGGAGTTGTTGCATTCATGGGCCATGGCAACCCTGATTCATACGACACCTATAAAGCCAATATCCGTTACACTCAGCTGGAAGAGGCTCTTCAGACATACAGCAAGAACTACTATGTAGGAACAGTTGACATGATGGCAAACTTCAAGACCAATGTTCTTGCTCGTATGCAGGCCAACGGAATCAATTCAGGTACGGTTTACTGCCACCCTCTGATGTCCATTGCCGGCGACCACGCTCACAACGATATGGCCGGTGATGACGACGAGAACGGCGATCCTAACGAGGAAGGTGAGGTTGAAGACACCAGTTGGAAATGCTATTTTGCAGCCAACGGATATACATGCAACGACGGTACTCAGATTGTGAAGGGCCTTCTGGAACTCCCGACAGTTCGTCAGATTTGGATGAACCATACAAGCGCAGCCATCAGCGGCGAACCGCTTGACTACTACCATTCCAAGAATCCGGAATAAAAGACCTTTTTATATGGAAGCCCGGGGATTTTCTCCAGGGACAGTCCCCGGTGCTTTTTAAAAGAAATTTTGTTTATTTGTTTTGCGGGGTTTCTCGGTCAGTACAGGGCTGACGCAATATATTGTTTTGATTATATATATTACAAAAATTATGAGCGGGAGATTTCATTATTTCATTTTAGCGTTTAGCTTAATTTTCTGTGTATCAGATGCGTATGCTCAGATTCATACAGGTTCTGATACTTCTTCAAGGCAGAATCTCAATCCTATAGTAGTAACAGGCAGCGGACATCATCAGAGGCTGAAGAAAACCGCCTCTCCGGTGAGAGTGTTGCCCGCCCTGGAAATCCGTCAGCAAGGCATCACCAATCTTCAGGATGCTCTTATGAGGATGCTTCCCCAGGTTCAGACCACTCCGTCTTCTATGGGTAACTTCCTTAGACTCAACGGACTTGGTAATAAATATGCCCTTATTCTGGTGAACGGAAGAAGGGTTATCGGCGATATGGCCGGCAATGTGGATCTGGAGCAGATAGACCTTTCACGGGTCAGAAGGATTGAAGTATTGGACGGTGCGGCATCATCTCTCTATGGAAGCGATGCAATCGGAGGTGTAATAAATATCATCACCGATCAGCCGGAAGCCGGAAAAATCAGTGCAAGTTCGGCAACATCAGTCAGCGGAAAGGGGCGTTTTTCCCAGTCAGTTAACCTGAACCTCGGAGCCGGCGGGTTCACTTCCTCAACCACCTTCTCTCACAACCGTGCCGACAGCTACTCCAACAGCAAGTACGAAGAAGTTGAAAAAGACGGGGTAATAACCCTTCAGGAAAACATCTCTCCTCTCTTTTCAGGGTACAGGGCAAACAACATAGGGGAGAGGCTGTCATACAAGGCATCTGAAAAATTGGCTTTCAATGCCGGGGGCAGCTATTATGAAAAAATAACATCGCGTCCCAGGACCAGGGATGATGTCAAAGGCGGAACCGATTATGAGATGCGCTATCGCGGAGGAAAATTCTCACTTGGAGGAATATACAAGATAAACCGTAACTACTCCATTCAGGCTAACTTTGATGCTGATAAATATCATTATGGGCGCGAATATCAGGTGGATGGCTCAACATACGAAAAAGGCGACTACACCCGTTCAAAAAAGCAGGGGTCATATTCCGGCAATGTTCAGGGCATCATGCACCTTATGAGCGGCAGCACGTCCATAGCAGGACTGGATTTCAGGAGAGACAATCTTGAGTCTTCAAGCGGAAACATAGACAACGGTGCCAATACATTTGCTGCCTACATCCAGCATGAAATGCAGATAGTCAAGGGTGTAAGCTTCACGGCCGGAGGCAGGCTGACTGCACATGAGGATTTCGGATGCAATTTCTCTCCGAAGGTAGCACTTATGTTTTCTCCGGACAATTTCAACTTCCGCCTTACCTACAGCAGAGGTTTCAGGACTCCGGGCCTTGATGAACTCCATTACAACTACTTTAGTGTAAACCGGGGAAAGGCCCAGATTTCAATAGGTTCCACAGACCTTGATCCTGAGACTTCCAACTATTTCTCCGCAAATGCTGAATTCCATTCAGATTTCCTGACTGTCTCCGCAACCGGATTCCTGAACTATGTGGATGACATGATAATCAAGAAGAACATAAAGGTAGATGATGCCAAAAGGGCCCAACTCATGCTTCTCTTTCCTGAAATGACAGAAGAACAGGCTGCAAAGCTTGAACAATATGCCCTTTACACCAACAGCGACAAGGGCCGTGTCCAGGGCTTCAATGTAAGTGTCAATGCCCTCATTACAAACGATGTTGATTTTGGAATCAACTATGTCTGGACCTATGCCAAGAGCAAGTCGGAAGACGTCTGGAGCATACTTGAGCGTTCAGTGAGAAATACAGTCACTCTTTCTTCCGGCTTCCATCACCGGTGGGGGCTGTACACGCTCAATGCCAGACTGTCCGCAAGGCTTCAGAGCAAGACCTATTATCCTGGATATGAGAATGCTCCAGGCTACGGAGTGTGGAACTTAAATACCTCCCATACATTCAGGATTTCAGAACGTCTGAGAATAGAGCCCAGCCTAGGCATAGACAATATCTTTGACCGTGTTGACAAGAGGCCTGATGCGAGCCTGCGCAAGTACGCACTCTACAACCCCGGAAGGATGATAGTTGCCGGACTTCGCATTTTCTTTGACTAAAAAAGCTTATCTTGCAAAATATGGGAAAGATTATTGTTGCCGGAATAGGTCCGGGTTCTGAACAGGATATTACTTCGGCCGTCATCCAGGCAGTCCGCGAGGCGGATGTAGTTGTAGGTTACAAGTATTATTTCCGCTTCATTGAGAAATACCTCAAACCCGGGACCGAGTGCATCGATTCCGGAATGAAACAGGAAAAAGTACGTGTAAGACAGGCTCTAGACCTGGCCATTCAGGGAAAGACCGTATGTGTCATATCCAGCGGCGATTCAGGCATCTATGGCATGGCTCCGCTCTTGTATGAGATGAGGAGCGAACTCAAGGCAGAAACAGAGATAATTACGCTCCCGGGTATCAGCGCTTTTCAGAAGGCGGCAAGCTTGCTTGGCGCTCCTATAGGCCATGATACCTGCATTATTTCCCTGAGCGATCTGATGACTCCCTGGCTGCTTATAGAAAAACGCATAAGGGCCGCCGCGCAAGCTGACTTTGTAACTGCAGTTTACAACCCTAAAAGCCATGGAAGATACTGGCAGCTTTACCGTCTGGTTGAGATTTTCCTCGAAGAGGGCAGGAGCGCAGATACTCCGGTGGGATGCGTCCGCCAGGCCGGAAGAAATGATGAAAAAGTCTGGATAACAACACTGTCTGAGCTGGATCCGGAGGAAATAGATATGTTTACGGTACTGATCATAGGCAATTCCCAGACATATTCAGACGGCGCGGCGATGATTACCCCCCGGGGATATTATCGCGATGCAAAAGAAAGCGGCAGGAAGATAGGTCAGGACATAATGCATGAGAGTTTCCGTACGATAGCCGGCGAACTCAGGCGTACAGATTATCCTCTGGGCCATAAATGGGCTCTTCTGCACGCAATCCATACAACTGCCGATTTTGAGATGGAAAAGATCCTGTACTCAGATGATTTTGCAGTAGAGAGGATGTATGAGAAAGTTGCTCAGGGGCAGATCAAGACTATTGTCACCGATGTAACCATGGCCTCTACTGGAATCCGCAAAGGGGCCCTTGCACGCCTAGGAATTGAGGCAAGGTGCTATCTTCTGGATCCCCGGGTTTCTCAGATGGCTGAAGAACTCAAGATTACGCGGACTCAGGCTGGGATACGCCTGGCAGTTGAGGAACATCCGGATGCGCTGTTTGCATTCGGCAACGCTCCTACTGCCTTGATGGAACTTTGTTCCCTGATTCGCCAGGGCAAAGCTCATCCGGCGGGCATAGTTGCCGCTCCGGTAGGCTTTGTGCATGTTCAGGAATCAAAGTATATGCTGCTGCCTTTCAAAGACATACCAAAAATCATAGTCAAGGGGCGCAAGGGCGGAAGCAACCTTGCCGCAACCCTCTGCAATGCCATCCTGACCTTTGATGACGCCAGGAACCTTGAACCCGGGAGAGATTTGTAACATGGCACTCAGCTTTACCATAATAGGAATGTCCGACAATCCGAGGCCGTCATTCACTCCGGAAGTCATGGATGTAATAACTCATTCAAGATATTTCTCCGGTGGCAGGCGGCATCACCAGATTGTTGAGAATATCCTGCCGGATGGGCATAAGTGGATAGATATCACCGTTCCGCTCGATGATGTATATGATAAGTATCGCGATGCTGACACCCATATAGTTGTGTTTGCTTCCGGCGATCCGCTTTTCTTCGGTTTCGGCTCAACACTGCAACGTGTCATGCCGGAGGTTCCCATGAGGGTGTTTCCGTATTTCAACTCCCTCCAGATGCTTTGCCACAGCTGCCGGATTCCGTATCACGACATGCATATAGTCTCTCTTACGGGAAGGCCGTGGAAGGAGTTTGACAACGCTCTGATTGAGCATCGCGGCATGATAGGGGTTCTTACGGACCGCCAGAAAAGTCCGGATGAGATTGCCCGCAGGATGCTGGACTACGGTTTTACTTTCTATAGGATGAATGTAGGAGAGCACCTTGGCAATCCGCTTGAAGAAAAGATTTCGCATCTAAGCGTAGAGGAAGCTGCCAAGGCTTCTTTCAGCCAGCCTAACTGCTTGGTGCTCACCATAGAAGCCGGTGCTCCGCAACGGCGCTGGGGCATTCCGGATGCGGAGTTCAACCTTCTGAACGGCAGGGCCAGGATGATAACCAAAATGCCAATCCGCCTTCTTACTCTCCAGAAGCTGGGCCTATATAGCCGTAAGAGATTCTGGGATATAGGATTCTGCACCGGCAGCGTGAGCATAGAGGCAAGGCTCCAGTTCCCGCATCTGGATATCAGGGCCTTTGAGATTAGGCCTGAGGGAAAGGAACTTATGGAGAGCAATTCCAGAAAGTTTTCCGCCCCGGGCATAGAATACAGGATAGGTGACTTTCTGGCGGAAGAAATACCTGAGAATGAACTCTGCGATGCCGCATTCATAGGCGGGCACGGAGGCCGTCTTGATGAAATAATGCACAAGATTCATAAGCATCTTGCACCAGGCGGATGCATCGTTTTTAACAGCGTTACCGTTAGCAAGGAAACTTTCATCAATGCTGCTATGTCCCTGGGAATGACGCTGGAAGAACCAACTCACATAGTGCTTGACAACAATAATCCGATAGACATAATCAAAGCGGTAAAACCCATGAAACTTTAATGTCATGAAAACAGCTGTAGTTTTGATATCCGAGCAGGGGCGGGCGGTTGCAGAAAAAGCGGCCGGCATCTTGAGTGCCAAAGTTATACACAGGGCGGAGGTGCCTGCCCTATGGCATGATACCGACTGCTTTATATACAGTGGGTTCCAAAGTGCCTGCACATAGGAATAGGGCTTGCCCGTCAGGCAGCTCCTGAAGATAAGGTCATTGAAGAAATCTTTGCCTGCCTTTCTTCCAACGGAATCTGCAAAGAATCCATTGCCAGCATATCCAGTGCAGATATCAAGAAAGAAGAACCTGTTATGAAACTGCTTGAAAAAGAGTTTTATACCAAGTTCTATCCTGCCGAAGTGCTTTCATCCGTAGCAGTTCCTACTCCCAGCGAAGTTGTAGAAAAATGCGTTGGAACTCCTTCCGTTTCAGAGGCTTCGGCTATTCTGTCCTCCAACAACCCTGACCTGCTGCTTAATAAGCACAAGGGCGGTAACTGGACAATAGCTGCGGCTGTTGACTTTGAGTATCTGCCGCATCCTCACATAGAGATTGTGGGGGCCGGGCCGGGAGATCCTGACCTTGTGAGCGTAAGAGGGAGGAAGATGCTCCAGAGGGCAGACCTGATACTTTATGCCGGAAGCCTTGTTCCTAAGGAACTTACGCTTTGTGCAAAGCCGGGGGCTACCGTTGTCTCGTCGGCCGCCATGGACCTTGAGCAGCAATGCGCTCTCATGAAAGACTTCTATGACCGCGGAAAGTTCATCGTGAGGCTTCATACCGGAGACCCTTGCATTTTTGGGGCTGTTCAAGAGCAGATGGCCTTCTTTGACAAGCATAATATGGACTACCATATAACGCCCGGGATATCGTCGTTCCTGGCCGCTGCAGCTGAACTCCGCAGCCAGTTCACCATACCGGAAAAATGCCAAACCATAATTCTTACCCGCGGCGAGGGCCGTACTCCCATGCCCGAACGAGAAAAGCTCCATCTTCTGGCTCGCAGCAATTCCACCATGTGCATCTTCCTTTCGGCGGCAATAGTGGATGATGTGCAGCGGGAAC
>CALBPX010000091.1 GCA_937899055.1 uncultured Bacteroidales bacterium | reverse complement strand
CATCAAGGAAAGACGGTCAGCGCACCTCTTACTTCAAGAAAGACGGCCAGCGCACTTCATCCTTCAAGAAAGACGGTCAGCGCACTTTCTCATCAAGGAAAGACGGTCAGCGCACTTCCTCCTTCAAGAAAGAAGGAAGACCTCTGAGGAGTGCATCGCTGAGCAGCACAGAAAGGCCTGCAAAGAGGACATATCGGAAAGCGGCTGAGGCTCCGGCAAGGATGAAAGCTGAGGCTCCGGTAAGGCCGGTAAGGGCAAAACGCACACGCGGCGATTTTGAGCAGCTGAGGAGCCAGATTGAAGACCGTCAGGCCCAGTCTGCCGCAAGAAAGCCCCGTGCCCAGGCCTACATCCCCAAACCCCGCAAGCCCAAAGCAGCAGGCGAGGAGGGCATACGTCTGAACAAGTTCATTGCAAATTCCGGAATCTGCTCCCGAAGAGAGGCCGACGAATACATTCAGCATGGTGTTATAACCGTTAATGGTCAGGTAGTTACAGAACTCGGGACCAAGGTTTTCCTCAGCGATGAGGTACGCTTGGACGGGCAGCTTCTCAAGGGCGAGGAAAAGGTTTACATCCTGATGAACAAACCCAAGAACTGCGTTACCACAACCGAAGACGACCATGACCGTAAGACCGTTCTTGACCTTGTATCCGGCAAATGCCCCCAGAGGGTTTATCCGGTAGGGCGTCTGGACAGAGATACAACCGGAGTCCTGCTTCTGACCAACGACGGGCAGCTTACGGAAATGCTCACGCATCCGTCATATCTGAAGAAGAAAATTTATCATGTATTCCTGGACTCTAACCTTAAGGCCAAGGATTTTGACCAGATACTCAAGGGAATACATCTGGAAGACGGAATGATTGCAGCCGACGCCCTTTCCTACATAGACGGAGACCAGAGCCAGCTCGGAATAGAAATCCACAGCGGAAGAAACCGCATTGTAAGAAGGATTTTTGAGAGTCTGGGCTATGAGGTCATAAAGCTGGACAGAGTCTATTTTGCCGGTCTTACCAAGAAGAACCTCCGCCGCGGGCAGTGGCGCTTCCTTACGGAAAAAGAAGTCAACATCCTCAAAATGGGGTCTTACGAATAAATTAACAGCTGAGAATAAGCCTCTTAACATTACTCCCATGGAAGACAAGATAAACCGTTCCGGCTTTGTTAACATAATAGGCAACCCCAATGTGGGCAAATCTACCCTCATGAACGCCTTGGTGGGCGAAAAGCTTTCTATAGTTACCGCCAAGGCCCAGACCACACGCCACCGTATCATGGGAATAGTAAACGGAGACGACTACCAGATAGTGTTCTCAGATACTCCCGGCATTCTCAAGCCTTCCTACGAACTCCAGGAGGCTATGATGAACTTTGTAGATACGGCTATAGGTGATGCTGATATAATTGTCTATGTCACCGATGTTTATGAGTCTTCTGAAAAAAACAGGGAATACATTGACAAACTGAACCTGCTGAGCTGCCCGGTCATAGTTGTGATAAACAAGATAGACAAACTTTCAGAGGAAGATGCTCTGTCTTTGCTCGCCGACAAATGGCACACACTGGTTCCCAAGGCCGACATTCTTCCGATGAGTGCCCTGAACAAGCTGAACACAGACCTTCTTCTTTCAAAGATTGTGTCTCTGCTCCCTCAGCAGCATGCATGGTACGACCGCGATGTGCTCACAGACAAGAACCTCAGGTTCTTTGCTTCGGAGATTCTCAGAGAAAAGATTCTGGAGAATTACAGCAAGGAAATTCCATACTGCGCCGAGGTGGTGATAGAGCAGTTCATAGAAGAAGAGCAGATGTACTCCATTGAGGCCGTAATAAATGTCGTGAGGGAAAGCCAGAAGGGCATCATCATAGGAAAGCAGGGCAAGGCCCTCAAGAGAGTAGGCACTCAGGCCCGCAAAGAAATGGAAAAGTTCTTTGAACGTAAGGTCTTCCTCAAGATTTTTGTCAAGGTGGATCCTGCCTGGAGAGAAAACAAGAGAGAACTGAAGCGCTTTGGATATATTCAGTAGGGGTGGCTTCGGCGTGGTACTTTGCAATTAATTGAAAATCAAATATATTCAAAACAAGAGTATGAGAATCAAAGGTCTTTTTCTCCTCCTTTCTGCGATGCTTGTTTCATTTTCGCTTCACGCATCAAAGTTAAATACAGATTATACGCTCAGGCTGGATTACATCTTTTCAGGCGATGCAACACATACGGAAATTTCGCTTTCCAAGATGAGCCGCCTTGAGGGCTGGTGGGGCAGGAACGTAAACATGGACCGCCTTCTGCTGAGAGGGAACGGTCAGCTTACACTCAGAGATTCGCTCTCCGGCGAGGTCCTCTACCGCATGTCATTTTCTACGCTTTTTTCCGAGTGGCAATCAACTCCGGAAGCTCTTCATACCAGAAAGGCCTTTGAAAACGTTTATCTGGTTCCCATGCCGGAAAGAACCGCTTTGGTAACGCTGGAAATCCTGGACAAAAAAGACAACGTTACGGCATCCATGACACATACCGTCCATCCGGATGACATTCTTATACGCCCCGTTGTATCTCCTTATACGCTAGATAGATGCCGTTATATCTACAAAGGCGGAGACAGCAAGACCGCCATAGACATAGCCATTGTGGCCGAAGGATATACGAAGGAAGAAACGGAGATTTTTTATCGCGATGCAAAACAGACCGCAGACCAGATACTGAGTTATGAGCCTTTCAGCAGCCTTTCAGACCGTTTCAACTTCATAGCCGTGCCGGTTGAAAGCAAAGAGAGCGGCGTGAGCATTCCGCTCAAAGGGGAATGGAAGCAAACGGCCTTTTCTTCTCACTTCAGCACATTCTATTCTGACCGTTATCTGACCACGCTTCATCTGTTCGACCTTCATGATGCTCTTGCAAGCGTTCCCTACGAGCATATCATAATCCTTGCCAACACAGACAACTACGGCGGCGGCGGCATCCTAAACTCATACGTTCTGACGGCAGCTCACAACCGCTGGGCCATGCCTGTTGTGGTGCATGAGTTCGGCCACAGTTTTGCCGGCCTTGCAGACGAATACTTCTACGACGACGGCACAGACCAGTACGACCTTCATACCGAGCCTTGGGAGCCTAACATCACAACTCTTGTAAACTTTGATTCCAAGTGGAAAGACATGATGGACAATGCTTTCAGAAAGAGCCTGGATTCCAGGCAAGGCAAAAAGTCCAAGAAGAACCAGCCCAAGACACATCTTGGAACAGGAAGCTATGGAGATTTTGAGACAGTTATTAAGTCGGACCAGAAGCTCCCTGCTTACTCCACGCTGTCAGAGGCTGACTACAAAGTAGGTATCTATGAGGGCGGAGGTTATCTATCCGAGGGCATATACCGGCCGTTCCCGACCTGCCGTATGAGAGACAATACATATCCTCTCTTCTGCCCCGTCTGCCGGAGAGCTATATCGCAGATGATAGACTATCAGACAGTTACCTTGCCCGATAAATAAAACGCTTACTTGCCAGATTCATTTATCTCAGGGTGAATATGTAGGTGATGTAGCCTACCTGAGTAGGTGAGTCGGAAGGAGAAAAGCGGGCCTTCAGAGCGGCTTTCTTGGCTTCGGCCCACAGGGTGGCGTTCTGGGTTGTAGTACCCTTCTGGCCCGGAATGGCGTTGGTGACTATGCCTTGCTCGTTTACAACTATCTGAACTACAACGGTTCCGCTTTCGTTCACCGTGTATGCCGGACGCGGCAGTGAGCCCAGAGTAGAACGCCCTTCGAGCCTTACGGAAGGAATGCCGTTGAGTCTGCCGTTTTCTGTATTGCCTTGGGAGTGGCCTGCCTTGAGGCTGTTCTCCGCCTTTTCTGCCGTCTGAGGTTTGCCGGAATCTTTGTTGTTGTCCGCACTCGGAAAGAGGGCGCGTTTGTCTATCTGGCGTTTTGGTTCAGGTATTTCCACATCGCCCTTGCCCTCGGATGTGGCCGGTTTTCCGGCGTTGGAGCTGTTGCTCTGAAGAGGAGCCTTGGCCTTCTGCACTATGTTGACTTCCTTTACAGGATCAGGTTCCGGAGCGCGGGGTTCGGCAGATTTTTTGGGAACGGCCTTTTGCGAAACTTCTTCCAGGGGAATTTCCAGGAGTATGCCTCGTTCGGCCGGCGGCGGATATATGAGCCTGAACCCGGTGATTCCCAAAACAAACAGCAACACCACGTGGAAGGCTATGGTCAGAACCACGCCTATCCGTTTGCCTTCCTGCGTCTGCCGCTGCTGTTTTGTGAGTGAGTACATAGCCAGTATGTTTATTACTCCGGTGCCGTAGCAAGAATTACCTTGTACTGGTTGCGTTTGGCAATGTTCATAAGTTCAACCACTTTCTCGATGGGGACGCTCTGGTCTGCCATTATGGTGAAAGTAGGGTCCTCCGTATTTTGCAGAAGGGCCTGGATTGAAACTTCAACCTGCTCGAACGGGGTCTCCTGCTTTACTCCGTTGATGTGGTAGGAGAAAGTATTGCTTTCCTGATAGTGCTTTATAGAAACGCTCACCTGAGGCTTTGCGGAAATCTGGTTGGAACTCTTGGGCAAAAGGAGCTTCAGGGCGTTGGGGTTTATCAACGTGGATGTAACAAGGAAGAATATCAGAAGCAGGAACACTATGTCCGTCATTGAGGACATGCTGAACGCTGCATCTACCTTGTTCCTTTGTTTAATAGCCATAACTCTGCTTTTATCTGATACTCAGTGCTGTTAAATCTGACTCTGCCTGGAGCCTCCTGCGGGCTCGTGAAGCAGGTCCATAAACTCTATGGTGTTGCTCTGGAGAGTGAACACCAGGTCTGAAACCTTGGAAGTAAGGTAGTTGTAACCAAAGTATGCAAGGATACCCACAATCAGACCGGCTACGGTTGTAATCATGGCCGTGTAGATACCGCCGGAAAGCAGGGTGATGTCTATGTTGTTTCCGGCCTGACTCATGTTGAAGAATGCCTGAACCATACCTAGAACGGTTCCGAGAAATCCGATCATGGGCGCACCGCCTGCAATTGATGCCAGGGTAGGAAGACCTTTCTCCAGCCTTGCAACCTCAATGTTTCCCATGTTTTCCACGGCCGTCTGGATGTCGGTCAGAGGTCTTCCCATTCTTTCTATACCCTTTTCGATCAGGTGCGAAACGGGAGTGTCCTGCTGGCGGCAGAGATTCTGGGCGGCTGCTGTCTTGCCGTCGTGGATGTAGTCTCTGATGTCTCTCATGAAATTGGGATCTATCCTGGAAGCGCGGCTGATTGTCCACCATTTCATGCCAAAGATGTAAATGGTCAGGACAGAAAGAATCAGAAGGGGTATCATCAGCCATCCTCCCTTTACAGCCATGTCTATCATGGACATGGAAACTTTTTCCTGAGTTGCTACGGCAGCAGCGGCCTCTCTTATGGCCTCAGAAGTGTCTGCCTGAAGTAAAAATGCGAGCAGTGTCATATTGTCTTACAGTCTTATGAATTTCAAATCTCCGTCAAAGATAATGCCAAATTGCCTAAAAGCCATTTCTGATTATCAGGCTCAGCGAATGGGGTAAGGGTATTTGACATCGCTGAGGAAAAGAGCATTTCCGGGTACGCTGGCTCCTGCACTGCAGCGGTTCCTTTCCTCAAGCATCTGTTTTATCCACCGTGGGTCTTTCTTGCCAAGCCCTACCTCCAGCAGCGAACCCACCATGGCCCTGACCATATTCCTCAGAAAGCGGTTGGCCGTAACGGTAAAGACATAGCGGCAGCCGCGGTTTTCCCTGGCAAAAGGGGCGGGCAGCGGGGCCTTTTTCCAAAATGCCTCGGTTACGGTGCAGACAGGGGAGGTGGCATCGCTGCCGAGTTTCTGAAGGCTTGTAAAATCCTGGGTTCCGATGAAGTATTCTGCGGCCCTGTTCATGGCCTCAATATCCAGGCTCCTGCACTTGAGATACCATACATAATCTCCGTCAAACGGCGAGGCTGCGGTGGTCAGGTAATACTTGTAAGTACGGGCCTTGGCGTCAAAGCGGGCATGCGCATCGGGGTGCATTTTATATATCCCAAAAACCTTTATAGATTTAGGCAGAATGGCATTTATTTTGTATAAGAACTGCTGCCTGGATTTTCCGCTCAAAGCTGTCTTGGAAGAGATTTCTGTGTGGGCGATATAACCGACGGCGTTCACTCCACTGTCAGTCCTGCCACATCCGGTAATTTCTATATCTTCCTTCAGCAAAAGCGAAAAAGCCTTCTGGAGTTCCTCCTGAACGCTCGGTGCATTTTTCTGGATCTGCCATCCGCTGAAAGGGGCTCCGCTGTATGATAGTTTTATGAAGTACCTCATGGATAAAACATCTGCTGTGCAAAGATAAGGCAAGAAGGGCAAAGGAAAAAGAGAGAAAAAGAATAAAATAACAGTACAATTTAAATTATGGACAGCATCAACATTAAAGAACTGAATGACAGAATTCAGAAAGAGAGTGCCTTTGTGGACATCATCTCGATGGAAATGAACAAGGTGATTGTAGGGCAGAAACATTTGGTTGAAGACCTTCTGATAGGTCTTCTGGCAGACGGGCACCTTCTGCTTGAGGGAATGCCAGGCTTGGCAAAAACCTTGGCTATCAGCACTCTCAGCGATATCATAGACGCAAAATTCCAAAGAATACAGTTTACTCCTGACCTTCTGCCTTCGGACATCGTAGGTACCATGATTTACAGTCAGAAGAACGAACAGTTCCAGGTAAAGAAGGGCCCTGTGTTTGCAAACTTTGTACTCGCCGATGAAATCAACCGTTCTCCGGCAAAGGTTCAGAGTGCGCTTCTGGAGGCCATGCAGGAAAGGGCCGTAACTATAGGCGACCAGACATACAAGCTGCCTGAGCCGTTTTTGGTAATGGCTACCCAGAACCCTATTGAGCAGGAAGGAACCTATCCGCTGCCCGAAGCCCAGATGGACCGTTTCATGCTCAAGGTCATTGTCAACTACCCCAAGAAGGACGAGGAAAAGCAGATCATCAAGATGCACAACGCCCAGGAGTTTCCAAAGGCCAGCACCGTTCTCAAGCCGGAAGACATCGTAAGGGCACGCAGCGTGGTGAAGGATGTCTATATGGACGAGAAGATTGAGCGTTACATTGTGGATATAGTTTATGCTACCCGTACTCCGGAAGAATACGGATTGGGCAAGATCAAGAACATGATTCAGTACGGAGCATCGCCCAGGGCAAGCATTTCTCTTGCCAAGGCAGCCAAGGCCTATGCATTCATAAAGAGGAGAGGATATGTGATTCCGGAAGATGTCAGGGCCGTTTGCTATGAGGTTCTGCGCCACCGTATCGGTCTGACATACGAGGCTGAGGCCGAGGATATCACAACCGAAAATCTGATTACCGAGATAGTCAATGTAGTTGCCGTTCCATAAAGTCTGACAAGATTCAGGAACAAGTCATTGATTGAATTGTTATGGACAACAGTCTGTTAAAAAAAGTACGCAAGATAGAAATCCGCACCCGCAGCCTTTCGCACCAGATTTTTGCCGGTGAATACCATTCTGCCTTCAAGGGCAGGGGTATGGCCTTTTCCGAAGTGAGGGAATATCAGTTCGGCGACGATGTACGGAATATGGACTGGAATGTAACAGCCAGGCTCAGAAGCCCGTACATAAAAGTTTATGAGGAGGAGAGGGAGCTTACGGTTGTGCTTTTGGTGGATGTGTCGCAGTCCAGCGTGTTTGGAACGTCGGCAAAGACCAAGAGGGAACTTGTGGCCGAGATAGCCGCCGTTCTGTCTTTTTCCGCTTCCATCAACAACGACAAAGTTGGCGCCCTGTTCTTTTCTTCCAAGGTTGAGAAGTTCATTCCGCCAAAGAAGGGAAGGAGCCATCTGCTCCGAATCATTTCCGAACTTCTGGAGTTCAGGCCCACTCAGGGCGGAACAGACATAGGCGAGGCTCTGCGGTTCCTTTCCAGGGCCATCAAGAAAAGATGTACTGCCTTTTTGCTCAGCGATTTGCTTGATGTTGACCAGAACGGCAATCCCAGATATGAAGATGCCCTCAAACTGGCCGCCAACAAGCACGAAATATCCGCCATCAATATCTATGACCCAAGAGAGAGGGATATTCCGGACCTGGGTCTTGTGAGGGTCAGAGACGCCGAAAGCGGCTCTGAGGGTTGGATAGACACTTCCAGCCGCAGCGTACGAGACAGTTACCGGCAGTGGAACCGTAAGGTGCTGGACGCATCGCTGAGACTCTTCAACCGCTACAAAGTAGATACGGTAAGCATCTCTACAGAAGACGATTATGTGAAAAGTCTGATTGGATTTTTCAAGAACAAGTAAGTTGATTATATGTTTAGAAAGATATTGTTGACACTGGCCGTTGCCGCATCCGGTACTCTCTGGGGGCAGAGGGTTGAGAAATCGACCCTTTCCGCCGATTCCGTGCTTATCGGAGACCAGATAGTCTGGTCCTTTGACTTTGCCGTTCCTCAAGGGAGTCCTCTGGCAATAGGCCAATATTCGGCCATACTGGCAGCCGACACCACAATCCGTGGCGGAGTGGAGGTTGTAAGGGAATTTGAACTGGATTCGCTGAGCGTGAGCCAAGGGCTTCAGAATCTTAGGGCAAAAGTGCTGCTGACATCGTTCGACAGCGGAAGCTACACCCTTCCGTCGCCCTTGATTGTATATGATGCCCAAGGCAGGCCCGACACTCTAAAGATAGATCCTAAACAGCTGTATGTCAATACTATTCCCATAGATACAGCAAGTTTTCAGCCATACCAGATCAAGGGTCAGGAAACATATCCGGTTACCTTCCGCGAAATTCTTCCGTGGATTCTCCTGGGGCTTTTGGCTTTGCTTCTAATCTGGGCCATAGTAAGATACATTCAGATGCGCAGGAAGAACCGCAACTTCTTCGGCAAGAAAATCCAGGTGGAACCGCCTCACATCACCGCCCTCAAGAAGCTGGAAAAGATCCGTTCGGAAAAACTTTGGCAGAGCGGAAAGCAGAAGGCCTACTACACCGGAATCACCGACGCCGTAAGGGAATATATGGAAAGCCGCTACGGCTTCGGGGCAATGGAAAAGACATCGTCTGAGATAATGACGGCCCTGCAGGGCAGGCAGATAGATGAAAGGATACTCGGCGATTTGAATGAGATGTTCACCACCGCCGACCTCGTAAAGTTTGCCAAGCATGTTCCTCTTGACAGCGAAAACGAAAAGGCAATTCCCACAGCGGTCAACTTTGTGAACTTTGCCTACATGCAGCAGCTTCAGCAGAGCCAGACAGAAAAAGAAAAGGAGGGCAAGTAATGTTTTTTGAATATCCTAAACTTTTGTGGCTTTTGCTTTTGGTTCCGCTTGCCATACTGATATATGTATGGCGGGAGCTAAAGGGCCGGCATCCATATATTACGGTTTCCAGCATAACACCCTGGAAGACAGGTAAGGACGGCTGGTTTAAGAGGATTGCCCGCCATATTCCGTTTGTGCTCAGGTGCATTGCAGTTGCGGCTCTTGTTCTTGCAGTAGCCCGCCCGAGGTCTGCGTCCGAACTGGAAAAGGTTTCTACGGAAGGAATAGACATAGTGCTGGGCATAGATGTTTCTACCAGTATGCTGGCTATGGACTTTAAGCCGGACCGCATCAACGCCGCAAAGCAGATTGCAATTGAGTTCGTGTCTCAGAGGCCGGCAGACAGGATGGGTGTTGTGGTCTTTGCCGGAGAGAGTTATACCCAATGTCCTCTTACCACGGACCGTCAGACTCTGATTAACATGATGAAAGACATCAACTGCGGAATCATAGACGACGGAACGGCCATAGGAAACGGCATAGCAACGGCAGTTGCAAGGCTCAAAGACTCCGATGCCAAAAGCCGTGTGATAATACTTCTTACAGACGGTGTGAACAACACCGGAGAAATTTCGCCCCAGATGGCAACTGAAATTGCAAAGACATACGGCGTAAGGATATACACCATTGGCATAGGTGCCATGGGAGAAGCTCCATATCCTACGGAATACGGCGTGCAGATGGTAAAGGTGGAGATAGACGAACCTCTTATGAGGCAGATAGCCGACGACACCGGCGGAAAATACTTCCGTGCAACCGACAATACCAAGCTCAAGGAAATCTACGCAGAAATCAACAAGATGGAAAAGAGCCGCACGATTGTAGATTCTTATCCGCAGTACAAGGAACTGTTCATGAGATTTGCTCTTCTGGCTCTTGCCGCCATTCTTCTTGAAGTTGTCATGCGATTGTTTACAAGACATTTACCGGATTAGGAGGGACAGTTATGATACAGTTTGCAAACCCGATATTTTTACTTTTTATATTTGCCATCCCGTTCTTCTTCCTATTTTATGCCCTTTGGCGCAGGGGAAGAAACCGCAGGCTCCGCCGTTTCGGAGACCCTGAACTTGTGGATTCCCTGATGCCCGAAAGGTCAAAATCCAAGGGCTGGCTCAGGCTGGTCTGCTTCAGTCTGGGATGGCTGTTTCTGATGACAGGTCTTGCCAGGCCTCAGATTGGCGCCCGCCTCATGGAAAACACCAATTCCGGAGCCGAAATCATGATAGCCCTTGACGTATCCAACTCAATGAAAGCCAAGGACTATTCGCCCAACCGCCTGGAGAGGGCAAAGATGGATCTTTCGCGCCTTTTGGACAAACTCCATTCAGACAGGGTGGGTCTTGTGATTTTTGCTGGAGAGTCTTTCGTGCAGGTGCCGATAACGGCCGATTATGTGAGCGCAAAACTCTTCCTTTCGCCCATAAACACTTCTTCCGTACCTATTCAGGGAACAGCTATCGGTGAGGCTATAATTACCTGTGCCCAAAGCTTTTCCGCCGACGGAATGCAGGAGCAGGGCAACAAGGCCATAATAGTCATCAGCGATGGCGAAAACCATGAGGACGATGCAGTCCAGGCCGCAGCGGCCGCTAAGGATGCAGGAATCAATGTTTACACCATAGGAGTGGGAACCCCTGCCGGAGAGCCTATTCCCGATGACGGCGGTGGTCTGATGAAAGACAAGGACGGCAACATCGTGGTTACCAAGCTCGATGAGGAAACCCTCAAGGACATCGCTGAGGCAGGCGGAGGAATATACGTCAGAGCTTCCGATACCAATTTTGGGCTCGGCGATATTGTAGAAAAGGTCAGGGAACTCAAAAAGACTTCATATCAGGAAGTTGCCTTTGAAGAATACAACGAGCAGTTCATGTATTTCCTCGGAATTGCCCTGATATTCTTCTTCCTTGAATTTTTGATTGGAGACAGGAAAATGAAAAAGAAACTTTTTGCAGTGGGCTTGATTCTTTTGCTTTCGGGCACCCAGATGTTTGCTCAGGCAGACCGCAAGGAGGTCCGCAAAGGAAACCGTTATTTCAAGGCCAACGACATGAAAAAGTCCGAAGTGGAATACAGGAAGGGGCTTCTGAAGGATTCGCTTTCTGTAAAAGGCAATTACAATCTGGGAAACACCCTGCTGCGCCAGAACGACATCGAAGGGGCCATGAAGGTTTATGCTACAATAGCCGACACCGTGTCCAAGATGCCTTTTGAGCCTTCATGGAAGGGCGTTCAGACCACTCTTCCCCAGCAGGACATGAAGCAGAAGATTAAGAAGGAAGATCCTCTTCTGAAGCATCAGGGCAAGGCCTCTTCTGCGTCCAAGTACTTCTTCAACCTTGGCAATACGTTCCTTTCTGAGAAGCAATACGACAAGGCAATGGAGGCTTATAAGCAGTCTTTGGTCAGAAATCCTGCCGACTTGACTGCAAAGGCAAACTATGCATACGCAAAGAAGATGCTTGAAAACCAGCAGAATCAGCAGAATCAGGATCAACAGAACCAGGATCAGAATAAAGATCAGCAGAACCAGGACCAGAATAAAGATCAGCAGAATCAGGACCAGAACCAGGACCAGCAGAATCAGAACCAGGATCAGCAGAACCAGCAGAATCAAGATCAAAACCAGAATCAGGACCAGAACAAAGATCAGCAGAATCAGGATCAGAACAAGGACCAGCAGAATCAGGACCAGAATAAAGATCAGCAGAATCAGGACCAGAACAAAGATCAACAGAATCAGGATCAGAACAAAGATCAGCAGAATCAGGACCAGAACAAAGACCAGCAGAATCAGGACCAGAACAAAGACCAGCAGCAACAGCCTCAGGGTGGAGGTTCTCAGGACCAGAAGATGAGTTCGCAGGCAGCGGCTCAGATGCTGCAGGCCATTCAGGACAAGGAAAACCAGACTCAGGAGAAGGTCAAAAAGGCAAAGGCCCTTGCTGCAAAGAAAAAGAAGAAAGACAAGAACTGGTAGGCTCCGGGTTTGATTTATTACCTAACATAATCTAAATTTGCAAGGAAGGATAATGTATATGAAAAACGGATTGTTGAAATTTTTGCTCACGGCTGCCGTGTCTGTCTTTTCTCTGGCGGCATGGGCACAGAACAGCTTCAAGGTTGAGGCTCCCAATGTTGTGGGGCAGGGCGAACGGTTTCTTGTAAAGTTCATAGCCAGCGGCGATGTAGCGTCTTTTGCCCGCCCTTCGTTTTCCGGAGCCGATGTAATTGCGGGCCCTACAACTTCAACGTCCAGCTTTACATCTATCGTAAACGGCAAGAGGACAAGTTCTTACAATGTAACTTACACATATGTTCTGGAGGCAGGCGAAAGCGGCAGCATAAACATATCTGAAGCAAGTGCCGAAATTGAGGGCAGCACATATACCACCAAGCCCCTTACCATAGAGATTGTAGAAAATGCTCAGGGTCAGACAACACAGACAACTCAGGCGCAGCAGACCCAGAGTCAGGCCCAGCAGTCTCAGGCCGGATCTGCCTTTTCAAACGAAGACGATTCCGCTGTATCCTACGGCAAGGCAGACCTGTTCCTGAGGATGAGCCTGAACAAGACCAAGGTTGTAAAGGGCGAGCCTATAATTGCAACCTTGAAAATCTATACAAGGAGTCAGATTGTGGCTTTTGAAGACATCAAATGGCCTGTTTTCAACGGGTTCTGGAGTCAGGAAACCGAGGCTCCGCAGAATCTGAGCTTCAACCGCGAAAAAGTGGGGAACCAGATATATCAGAGTGCGGTTATCCGCCGCTATATGCTCATGCCCCAGCAGACGGGAACCCTTACCATAGATCCTTCTGAAATGGTCTGTCAGGTGGAGGTGCTCAACCGTCCGCAGCGCAGCCGCAGCATCCTTGACGACCTGTTCGACATGGATTCCTACAGCACGGTCCGCAAGAGGCTTTCTACCGGTGCTCTGAAGGTTCAGGTTTCAGACATTCCTTCTGGAGCTCCCTCTACCTTCGGAGGCGGAGTGGGAAAGCTTTCCATGAAAGTGCGTCTTACAAAAGACAGTCTGAACGCCAACGAGGCCGCTTCGTTGATAGTGGAACTTTCCGGCAGCGGAAACCTGAATCTGCTGGAGAACCCCACCGTGGTGCTTCCGCCTGATTTTGAAAGATATGACGCCAAGAGTACCAACAACTTTTCTTTGGGAGCAGAGGGATATTCG
The DNA here is from genome assembly GCA_937899055.1 of uncultured Bacteroidales bacterium. Lineage (GTDB taxonomy): Bacteria > Bacteroidota > Bacteroidia > Bacteroidales > UBA932 > Egerieousia. The sequence goes on along the minus strand of CALBPX010000091.1, from coordinate 21,916 downwards.
GGCAAAAAGACCATAGAATATCCTTTCATTCCAAGGGGTGAGGGCGAGTATAGGATACCTCCCGTAAACTATACTTACTATGACCTGCAGCAGAGAAGGTACAATACGCTGACTTCTGACACCATAACTGTAAAGGTGGGCAAGGGGTCATCTGCTTCAAGTGTGGGCGGAATGTATGTGCCGCAGACTCAGAAGTCTGTCAGCAATCTGGGCGAAGACATCCGTTATCTGAAGACCACCATTCCTTCTTTGGCCGGCGGCAATTTCCTGACTATGGACTGGATATATTATCTTGTTGCAGCCCTTCTTCTGGCAGCGTTCTTTGTGGTACGCAAGCTTCTGAGCAACAGGATAGCCCTTCAGAAAGACGTGGTACGCAGCCGTAACCGCAAGGCCAACAAGGTTGCCCGCCAGAGGCTGAAAGCGGCCCAGTCTTTCCTGACGCAGAACAAGGTTCAGGAATTCTACGAGGAGCTCCATAAGGCTCTGTTGGGCTATACGGCAGATAAACTTTCTATCCAGAGGTCGGATCTTCAGCGCGATATAATTCAGGAAACTTTGCTTTCAAAGCAGGTTTCGGCAGAAGATGCTGCATCTTTGATTTCTCTTCTGGACGACTGCGAAATGGTTCGCTATTCTCCGGACGGCGCCGCAGGGGCCATGGATGCCCAGTACAGGAAGGCGGCGGAACTTATTTCCAGATTTGAAAGTAAACTTTAGGAGGAACAGGCTATGAAAAAGATATTGTTTGCAGTTTTGTTGATTTTTGCGTCGGTTGCAGCAATTGGTGCGCAGGACGGTCCCAGGGGCTTGGCTTCTATGTGGAAAAGTGCCGAGGACGCCTATGCCACCGGAGATTTCAAGGCCGCGGTGGAGCAGTATGAGAACCTGGTTTCAAGCGGGGCCTCGTCGCCGTCTCTTTTCTATAATCTGGGCAATGCCTACTATCGCCGAGGAAATATAGGAAAGGCCATACTCAACTATGAGAGGGCGCTTAAACTCGACCCTTCCGACAAGGACGTAAAACACAATCTTGAGATGGCAAGGGCCCATACTCTGGACAAGATAGACAATGTGCCCCAGTTCATACTTTTCAGTTGGGTCAGGGGCGTAAGGAACAGCCTTTCGTCCAATGCCTGGGCGGTGCTGTCGCTGGTGTTTTTGGCTGTGGGTCTGGCTTTCATGCTTATCTACCGTTTCAGTTCCAGATCGTCTGCAAGGAGGTTCTTTTTTATCATCGCGATGATAATATTCCTCTCTGTCATAATTACTTTCCTATTCTCTCTGTCTTTGGCAAGGCAGGCCCGGGGAGGCGATTCCGCAGTGGTGGTGGAGAATATCGGGAGCGTAAAGAGTGCTCCGTCTGCCGGAGGGAATAGCATATTCGTACTCCACGAGGGTACCAAGGTGGACATATTGGAAAGGGTGCAGGACTGGTGCCGCGTTGAGATTTCGGACGGAAGGCAGGGATGGATAAAAGCTTCGGACATAGAAGTGATATAACTGAAACCCTATAAACTTAATTGAAATGAACTTCAGAAGGATGATGTTTACGGTTGCTGCCCTTATGGCGGCCACCGTTTTTTTGTATGCTCAGAAAACGGAAAACGGAACTTATTCTGGGGTAAGGATTCCGGCAAAGGAAGACGGCAGCCTCAAATTTGCTTTGATGAGCGATATCCATATAAGCCTTAATTCGCCGAGCGAAAAGGGGACCGCCCAATGTGTGGAAGACATAAACAATAACCCTGAGCTGCAGTTTGTTCTGGTGAACGGCGATATTGCAAACTTTGGCTCGGACGAGGAGCTGAAATCCGCCAAGAAAATCCTGGACGGGTTCAAGATTCCCTGGTTCATCATTCCCGGAAACCATGATGCTACGTGGAGCGAAAGCGGAACAAATTCGTTCGTAAGGGTTTTCGGATATGAGCGGTATGAGTTTGAGGCCGGAGGTATCAAATTCCTGGGCACGCCCTGCGGTCCGAACATCAGAATGGCGCCGGCCCTGATTCCGCGCGAAAGCTGGCTCTGGCTTGAAGACCAGATTGGGCGAATGGCCGATGACCAGATGCTTTTCTTTGCCAACCACTATCCGCTGGATTCTTCTTTGCTCAAGTACGACAATGTCATAGAGCTGCTGAAGACAAAGAATACCCAGCTCGTGTTTTCCGGCCACTGGCACATAGACAAGGCTATGGATTACGAAGGTCTTCCGGGCATCATCATCCGTTCCCAGCTGGCAACCTCCCAAAAGGAGATAGGCTATGTAATCGCTGAGGTAAAAGGCTCAACGGTTACATTCAGAGATAAGATAGTAGGAAAGAAACAGCCCGGAGAAATCTGGTACACCGTAAGGCTGAGCAACGGAAAGCCTTGTTCAGACAACATTGTATATGAACATCCCAAAAACGATTTCAATTCAAGGTTCCCGCAGGTCAGAGAGATATGGCGCTATGAGAACAACGCAGACATAGGTTCGGCCGCAGTCATCTACAGCCCCAGGAACCAGACTTATTCCAAGGAAGGGTTCAATATGCTTCCCTCTTCTTCAAAGCAGGTTGCCAAGGGCGACATAATAATATTCGCCGATGAGGCTGGCTATGTTTACGGCCTGGATGCTCTCAGCGGAGAGAAGCTTTGGGAGTTCAGGACAGAAGGAAAGACATTTTCCACTCCTGCCGTCAGCGGCAAATATTGTGTGGTGGGAAGTTCAGACAACAACATCTATTGCCTGAACCCAGAAAACGGCCAGTTAAGGTGGAAAGTCTCCTGCGGAAAGTCTGTGCTTGGGGCGGCCAACATCTTTGACGGAGTGGCCTATATCGGGGCTTCCGACGGAGTTTTCAGGGCCATAGACCTAAAGAGCGGAAAACTCAGATGGACCTACGGCAAGATAGAAGGCTTTATAGTCAGCCGTCCGTACGCAGACAGGGAGCAGGTAGTTGTGGGCGATTGGGGCAACCGCCTGTATTCGTTCAACCCCAGAAACGGCCGTCTTCAGTGGGAGTGGAAAATACCCGGTATCCGCAATTTTTCGGCGGCTCAGGTCTGGCCTGTAAAAGCCAAGGGTAAAATATTTGTTGTCCTTCCTAACCGCAACAGCTATGTACTGGATGCAAAGAGCGGTGCTGTGCTTGCCCAGATCTACGGCGGAAGAGAGGCTGTAGGACTGTCGCCCGACAGGCAGCAGTTCTATATCAAATCCATGAAAGACACCGTAAGGGCCTATTCTGTAGAAAAGATAGAAAAGCTGGCTTCTTCCGCTTCAAAAGATGGCGGTTTCTTAAATCTCAACCCTCAGGATGTTAAGGCCTGGCAGACAATTACGGAATACAGGTACGACATAGCTCCTACTCCCATAACCGTAAAGGAAGGGGTAGGAAAACAGGGGCAGGGCCTGATGTTCGTATCTACTTCCAGAGGCTGTATCTTTGCCCTCAACTGCCTGGACGGCAGCGTCGTATGGCAGCACTATATGTCTGAGGCGCTGGTAAACTACACCCTCCCGATAGGGGAAAGTCAGCTGCTTGTAAGCACTATGGACGGGGTTGTGGCCCTGCTTGAATATTGAGGCCTTTTTTCAGTTGAGGTATAACGTATCTGAACTTTTAATGTGCTGAAGTGTGTTTTGTGGCAGATTATTCATAACTTTGGAAGTTACTGGATCTGAAATCCTACAAAAACACTCAAAATATGAAAAGATTCCTTTTTATGGCAGCTGCCGTTCTGCTGGCTGCCTGCACTTCAAAACCCGCAGAAATTGTCATTGACAAGGATTCTGTTGACTTGGGCGGCAATGCCTTTTCTGCATTCTGTCTGGCGGGCGACGTAAACTTATTTATGGAACCCAATGACGAGGATGCTTCCAAATGGTCTGTAAAGGCGGCTGTTCCAGTCAAAAAGATTGGCGGCGATGCCGTAAAGGGGCTGGCAATGGAAATAGTACCTGTGGATGAAAGGGGCGTAAAAGTCCGCTCAGATCTGGTTCTTGCGGCTCAGGATCTGATTAATGTACTGCCTGTTCTGAATGCTGACACGGCTGCTGTAAAGACCGTAGCCTTTTTTGCAAAAGAAGGCAGCAAGAATGACTTTACGCAGAAAGAGGCTGAGGATATCCTTGACAAGACGGAAAATGTTGCCTTCAACATAAACTATGTAAAGGCCGTAGAAACTCAAGCAGCGGGGGAACCTGCCCAGGAAATCATTGATGAGCCTGAGAAGAAGGAAGAACCCGTTACGCTCAATTCACTCTGCCAAAAATACGGAGTTTACGGTATGCTTTCTCAATATGACAATCTTTTGCGCAAGGGCGAAAAACGCAAAGCCAAGCAGGTTGAGGACCGCCTTTGGGAAATAGAAAAGAAGGTTATGGCAGACCAAACCATACCCCAGAGCCTCCGTCAGAGGTTCAAAGACTATGTGGAAGATCGCGAGGATCAGATAGAAGACAAATATTAGCGGCCCTTAAAGTCCGCGTGCACGGAGCATCGGCACCGGAGATGGCTGACGTCCTGTAAACATCTCATACAGCACCATAGGTTCTTCGCTTCCGCCCTTTTCAAGGAAGGTTCTGCGGAACTTGGTTGCTATGTCCTTGTTATAGACACCGTTCTGGACAAAGTAGTCAAATGCATCTTTGTCAAGGACTTCGCTCCACAGATAGCTGTAGTAGCCGGCACTGTAGCCGGAGTTGAATATGTGGTTGAAATAGGTGGTGCGGTATCTTGGAATGATTTCCTTTATCAGGCCCATGTCGGAGCAAACCTTTGATTCAAATGCCGCAATGTCAATTTCCTGGAGCTGTTCCTCGGAAAGGAGATGCCATTTCATATCCAGGATGGAGGCTGCACAAAGTTCTGCGGTCATGAACCCCTGATTGAACTTGTGGGAGTTGTTTATCTTGGCAACCAGCGAATCCGGTATGACCTGACCGCTGCTGTAGTGCTTTGCATACTGAGCCAGAATCTCCGGCTGGAAGGCCCAGTTCTCGTTGAACTGCGAGAAAGTTTCTACAAAGTCTCTGGATACGCTTGTTCCGCTTACGGAAGCATAGTGGCACTTGGTCAGAAGGCCGTGCAGGGCATGTCCGAATTCGTGGAACATGGTTTCTACCTGATCAATCGTAAGCAGGCCGGGCAGAGAGTCGGTAGGGGCATTGAAGTTTGCAACATTTACTATTATGGGGCGGATGTCATTGCCGTCTTTGTCTGTGTACTGGTCTCTGAAGTTGTTCATCCAGGCTCCGCCTCTCTTGGTGCTCCTTGGGAAATAATCTGTCAGGAAGATTCCCAGCAAAGCCCCGTCTGCATCCGTTACCTTGAACACATCCACTTCCGGATTATAAACTGGAACATTCTCCAGAGGTTCCACATTGATTCCGTACAGTAGGTTGGCAGCGTAGAAGATGCCCTTGCGGACATTCTCCATCATAAAGTAGGGCCTGGTAAGGTTTTCGTCAAGGTCATACTTTGCCTTGCGTACCCTTTCTGCATAATAGAACCAGTCCCATGGCTCAATCTTGCTGCCGGCAGGAAGCAGACCGGCCTTGATATCCTGGTCCATGACCTTCTGCATATCGTAAACCTCTTCTTTGGACTTTTTGTTGGCTGCAACCATGATTTCATCCAGGAATGCATTTACGGTCTGAGGATCCTTGGCCATCTTGTTGTCCAGCTGGTAGGCGGCAAAATTTTCAAACCCAAGGAGTTTGGCCTTTTGGGCCTTGAGCCTCATAATCTGCAGGCAGATTTCTTTGTTGTCAAATTCGTCGCCGTGGTTGGCACGGTTGGAATAGGCCTCAAACATTGCCTTGCGGCGGTCTCTGTCGGTGCAGCTTGCCATCTCGTCCGGATATGCAGATACCGGTATGCCAAACTCTTCCTTAAAGGCATTGCTTTGGGCAAGAAGGTTCTCCCCAAATTTATGCTGAGCCTGGCTCAGTTGCTGGTTTATGTCCTTGAGTTTCTGCTGAGAGTCCTCGTCAAGGTCCACACCGTTGCGTGTAAAGTTCTGGTAGAGCTTCTTGAGGGCCATCTGCTGCTCGCGGGTGAGCCGGCTCTGGTCCGCTTCATAAACCGCCTTTACCCTTTCAAAGAACTTCTTGTTCATGAAGGTTTCGTCGCTCAGGGCGGTAAGAAGTCCGTTGGCCTCTTCTTCAACTTTGTTCAAAGTGGAATCGGCATCGGTTTCGGCCAGGTTGAACAGCACTCCCACTACCTTTGACAACAGCCGTCCGGAAAGTTCGTACTGAGCAACCGTATTTTCAAATGTAGGGGTCTGCGGGTTTTCAATTATGGCATCCAGTTCCTTTTTCTGCTCAGCGATGCCCTGCTTCAGGGCAGGGATATAATGTTCAGTCTTAATCTGGTCGAACGGAGGGATTCCGTAAGGAGTATCCCAATCGCTGAGGAAAGGATTCTTTTCTTTACAAGCTGTCATAGCCATTAGCAGAGAGGCGATTATCAGAATTTTTTTCATACATCTTACTTGTCTGTAACTTTAACACTCTCAAGATCTATGAGGGTGAACTGGGCGGCTCCGCGATAATTGGTCAAAATGCCGGTGACATTTATGGCCTTGCTTCCGTTCAGAACTTCTTCGTCCAGCTCAACATCTGCAAACTTGGCATAGCCGCTGGTTCTGATCTGAACCTCGGTTCTGCCTTTCTTGAAGTACTGGCTGACGTAAGTGGCAGTAGCTTCAATTGCGTTCTCTTTTCTGAGCTGTGCAACCGTCTTGCCACCGTCGCCGGTTGTGGCCTCATCCCAGATTCCGCTGTCAAGATATGCCTGCATCTTGTTCTTGCTCATAGCCCATGTAGTAATACCCCAGGTCATGTCCGAGAGGAATACTCTGTTGGAAGAGCTCTTCTTGTCTCCGTTAGGATCCGGATACAGCAAGGCAAAAGCCTCGTTGGCATATACCAGACCGGTAACGGTTACCAGCTTTTCCATGTTCTGGGGCAGTGTAAGCTGGCTTTCATCAATTTCAACCGGAGTTACTGGAGTGTCTATCTTGCCCTTGAATATGTGGAGGTCTATGATACGCTGCACATCTATGTAGGCGGTTTCATATTCTCCGGAAGGGTCGTCCAGACCTATCTGCAACATACCTTCGTATGTGCCAAGGGTAAGGCCGTCAAGTTTGACATAAACCCACTGGCCCGGGCGGTAGTCGTTGTAGAGAGAGCTTTTTCCTATCTTTATTTCCAGGGCTCCTGTAGCATCCTGAATGTAAAGTGAGCGGTAGATGTTGCCGCTTTGGTCAGAAGATGTTACCTGGCCAGCAATTATGAGGTCTTTTTCTATGTGTACAGGCTTGTCAACATACAGAGCCTTGACGGCAGCTATGGTAGTGTTGGCCTTCATGTCAACCTGGTCGGAAACAGGATCGTCGTAACCGAAGTTTACAACCGGATCCCATTCAGAGCAGGACGCAGCAAGAAACATTGTTGCTGCAAATATGTATGCGATATTCAGTATCTTTTTCATAGCCATGTACATTTAGAATCTGAAATAAAGGTTAATCATGTAGTTCAGACCCTGCATATAGAAATACTTGGAGTCGAACTTGTAGTAGCGTTCCTTGGTTACGGTGTTGTCAACCATACGGCTCTGCTCATAGCCTCCGGTCTTTATGTTCTTGTTATTGAGAACATTGTTGACGTTTAGGTTGAAGCCCAGCTGGTATTTTCTCTTGATGTACCAGCTCTTGCCCACGCTGAAGTTCACCAGCCATGCTCTCTTGAACTTCTCCTGAGCCGTCATGTATTCAACTTCGTCCGGCGTAATGGTCTTGTCCGGGCCTGCGGTTGCCATATCGGTTCTGTAGAGAGGGTTCATGGAAAGGTAGTTCTTGTCAAAATAGTTCACATTTGCTTCCAGGAACCAGTAGTTGCGGTTGTATGAAAGACCGAGGCTGGCTGCAAGCTGAGGAGTGGAAGGAACATAATGCTGTTTGTATTTGTCAACCACATAATGTCCGGCGGCGTCCTTTATGTAATTTCCGGCATCGTCTTTCTTGAAGGTAGGATGGCTCATCCAGTAAGGAATCTTTACATCGTTGTAGATGATGTCCGTAGTATTGTCAAAGGTCTGGGTCATCCGGGGATTTGAGGTGTAGATATATTCGCCGTAACTTCCGGCTCCTACAAGGAAGAGGCCTCTGAGAAGGATAGGGGCCTTGAAGCCCATCTCAACTCCGATGTGCCTTTCGTCTATGCCGCTCATGGCAAAGTTTGTGAAGGAGTTCTGGCTGTCGTCGTACATGCTCATTACATCCGTCTGGTCTTTGATGGTAGCGTAGAAACCTGTAAGCCTGAAGTTTACATGGTTGTTGTTCAAAGAGTAGGTAGCATCGGCAGAAACTATCTTGGTGCGGTCCAGATGAGGAATCAAGGTGTTTCTTGTTCTCGGCGATATGAATGCCTTGTTGAACATGGGAGCCTCCGTAAACACTCCGCCGCTCAGGGCAAACCTGTGACCGCCCAGAAGGCTGTAGCTCAGTACGGCCTTTCCGGAGAAGTTGGTGAAGTCTTGCTTCTGGCTGTTGCCGTAGGATGTAATGACATTGCCAAAGCTGTCATACTTTGTCAGTACTTCGCCGTTGAAGGTAATCTCGCGTCCGTTTTCGTCCAGTCCGGCAAACAGGCCCTTGCGGTACAGACCGTTCCTCCAGAACCTTGTGTTCTCAACCTCTCCGGCCAGGTCGGCACGCAGGCCTCTGTAGCGGAAGGTCCATGTCATCCATCCGGTTAGGTTTCTGATATTGGCTTCATAGTCATATCCGTACTTGTCTCCGCGATGCAGTATCTGAGCCTGTCCGTTCTTGAAGAAGTAGTTGAGGTCGTTCTGGATAAGTGCATCGTTGGTGGCATAGTCTCTTTCGGCAAAGTTGTCTATGTTTACATAGTACTGTCCGCCGAGCAGGTCTGCAACCTTCTTGTAGTTTTCTGTCTTGTTCCACTTGTAAGAAGCTCCGGCACTGATTGTCCACCAGCGCAGGGCTCTCCAACGGAAGTTGCCTCCTACATTTAGGTCTTTCTGGTCAACCCTTCTTTCTTCCAGGATGTATTTTGACCGGAGACCATCTGCGGTAACATTGCTTTTGTTGTCGTTGACCAGCCTGTCCCAGTTTATCTGGGTTATGGTCTTGATATTCTGTTCCCAGGAATCTTTTGTCCAGAGATATTTCTGAACATTTATACGGTTGTAGTCCTGGTTATCCATCAGGAAGTAGGACGGAAGGTTGCGGTAGTAGTCCGGCCTCGGGTCTGCTGCGTCGTACCAGTCAAGAGCCGTATATCCGTTCTTTCCAAACCTGTAGAGTGTGGTGATGGAAGCCCTGAAGTTGTCTGAGGGAGTAAAGTCGTACTTGAGAATTGCAATGGGCTCGTGGGTCCTTCTTTCTCTTGCGTTGCGCCTCTTGCCGTTCTGCCAGCCCCAGTTGGAGTTGTACATATTGTCCTTCATAAGGTCGTAAACCTCCTGGGTGGAGGCGTTCTGCGCTCCTCTTCTTCCGGGAGTTCCGAGTATTGTAGCCCCCAACTTACTGTAGCGTCCGAATGTCTTTTCTACGCTGGCATAGTAGCCGAACGAACGGTAATAAACACCGTTTATCCAGTCGTTGCCGCCAAGTCTTGCAGAAACGCTGAAAGCATAGCTCCAACCCTTGTCGGATACTCCGGATGCGTATGTGAGCATCAGTCTCAGACGGTAGAGGCTGCTGTTGGTCATTACGCTTCCTCTTAGGCCCTTACGGACATTGGATGCGTTAGCCGGAATGTTGGTCAGGCCGTTGTAGCCGCCAAAGCCGTAGTCAGAAATTTCTGAGCCGTTGACCGTATATTTGGTTCTCGTGGCCTCGTTCAGACCGCTCCAGAGCGAAAACGGAGAATAGCCTGTGATGGCATCGTTCATCTTGATGCCTGCCAGATACACATCCTGAGCCTCGCTGTTAAATCCGCGGGCCTTGAAACGAACGGACGAAAAGTTGTAGCCGGCCTGGTTGTTGAATACGTCGTTCTGACCGTAAAGTATGGTAGGGCTGTCTGAGTAACCGCTTTCTTCAAACTCAAAATCGGCAAGTTCTTCCTCGGTTACCGTTTCTTCGCGGCGGATAACGGGATAGACCGATATGGTGAACATATCTTTCACATATCCGTTGTTGACGGTAACGTTCACCCTTGTAGTTACATAGTTCTGTTCAGATATGACCAGAGTATAAACACCGTCTTTGAGGCCGGAAATCGTGAACTCGCCCTCCGAGTTGGTAGTAGTAGAAGCTACTCTGGTTCTGTCCGGGGTCAGAAGTGTAATGCGGGCATTGTAAACCGCAGAACGGTCTGTGCGGTTGAGAACCGTTCCTTTGACGCCGCCTGTTGGGGTTTGGGCCTGCATCATTGCAGTACAGAGCAGGACGGCCAGAAACAAGGAAATTTTCTTTAGCATATATTATTATTCTTTATTTGTTACAACAATATAGGTAGGGTAGTGGTCGCTGTAGCCGCCTATGAAGGATCCGTTGGAAAAGGTCCTGAAAGGAACATCCTTGTACTGGCCTTCCTCGGTTGCCATGAACGGCTTGTGGAATATCCTGCCATAAAATTTTTTCTTCACGATGGGAATGATTTTCAGAGTGCCCTTCTTTGCCTTTGCCAGATTCTGGTTAACCAGAATGATGTCATAGATATTCCATGCTCCCTGGTATGCCAGAGAACCGTAGCCGGCATTCAGCATGGATATGAAAGGAGAAAAGAAATCGCCCTGCCCTACATCCTCTATCTTTTCCTTACCCTGCATGTAGGTTATCATACTCTCGTCGGTGGGGTTATCGTTCATATCGCCCATCACAACTATCTTTATATCAGGAAATTCTTCCATCAGTTCCATAGCCCGTGTGTGGATTATTTCCGCTCCGCGGCTTCTGAGGTCGCCGCCCTTGCCGCCTATTCTGGACGGGAGGTGGGCAACAAAGAAGGCAAACATTTCGCCTCCCAGCAGACCTCTGACCATGAGAATGTCTCTGGTGTGGAAGTTAGCCTGAGCGGCAGAATCCATGGCAAACTCAATCCGCTTGGAATTGAAGTTGAACGGAAGGCTTTCCTCGTCCAGCACCTCAAACTTTCTGGGCTGGTACAGAAGAGCCACATCCACGCCACGCATATCGGGGCCGTCAAAGTGTGCTATCATATAGCCGGCATTGGCTATCTGCGGATCGTTTACAAGATCTTCAAGCACATGACGGTTTTCAATTTCGCTCACACCCAGCACTGCATGATAGACTCCGTTTTCGTCTCTCATGGCTCTGATTACCTTGGCCATATTGTGTATCTTTTTCTGATACTTGGCATCGGTCCATTCGTTCAGCCCGTCCGGCAGATATTCAAAATCGTTCTTGCCTTCGTCGTGATAGGTGTCAAACAGGTTCTCAAGATTGTAGAACCCTATTACGTAAGTCTTTTTCTTTTGCTGGGCAAAGCCCTGGTTGACCGTAAGCAGCACTGCGAGCAGCGCCCAGATAAAAAGACTTTTATGTTCAAGCAGTTTTTTCATAATCTTTATCCATTACCACCAGTAAGAAACTTTTGTAGGATCCTCTGCTTCAACCTTGTCTGCCACACTTTGGCCGGCGGCCGTAACAAGGTTGGGGAACAAATCGAGGCCCAGTTTTGCCTCCAGGGCATCTATGCTCATAACTATGCCGGTGTCAGAACTGGTTATGGTTGAGCTGGAATAGGCCTTGTGTTCAAAGTACATTGCAAGCCCCATATATCCGCTGTAACCCAGAGTGCTGTTCTTGGCATAACGCAGCACGGCCTTGTAATATGCAACCGGAACCGTAACGGCTTTGTTGTTGTTGTCGTAGGCTTTCTTTGTGCTGCCCTTTACAACACATCCGGTTACCACATATAGGGTGTCGCTGCTTGTTGACCAGCCCCTTACCTTGCTTTCTGCCGTAGCCCAGATGTTGCCGTTGAGGGCATTTAGCTGTGGCGTCATGTTGGTAAAGTAGAATGTCTGCTGGTTGTCGAGGTTAGTAAGACGGTCGGCAGACGGAATCTGATGGCCGCGGTCATAGCCTCCTTTGTATGCGCTGAACAGCGTAGGCTGTTCGGTTGTGGTCAGCTGAGGATCGTACGCCCATGCATCTGTCCGGCTTCCTGAACCTATAAGGCCTTTGTTGAGAGGGTAGGCTACCCAGAGTGCAACAAGGTCCGAAGTGCTCCATTGATAGGAATAGCTCCTGATGCTTCTTCCGGCGGAGGCAAACTTGTGAGACACAAACTTAATACCCGTACCTGTCTGCAATGCAGGAAGTTCCAACCATCCAGGACTGGTTGCCGGAGTGGAAGGCACCACTACCTCACGGCCGTTTTGGGTAAGTGTAGCCGTGGCGGTTTTTCCGGAGCTGGACAGGGTGAGAGTTGCGGTTCTGGGGGAAGTGCCGGTGTTCTCTTCATAAGAAACGGATACACTGGAAGTGTTGCCGGTGCCTTCCGAGGGGCTTACCGTCAGCCAGGTCTGAGAAGAACTCAGCTTCCAGCTTCCGCTTGCAGAGATGTTTATGAACTGGGTGCCCTTGGCCGCATCTACGGAAGGTGTCTTGAACGACACAGATACAACGGCATCGGGAATGACGATTTTCTTGCTGTCGTTTCCACCTCCGCCGCCGCAGGCTGCCGCCAGCAACAGGACTGTTGCCAGCGACATTGCGAGCCATATGTTTCTTACCGGTTTCACGTTACTCAAGCACTACGGTGATTTTCTTGATTCTGACCTGTCCTGCGGCCGCCTGTGCAACCCATGGAGATCCGGCCGTTCCGCTCCAGGTTACGGTAGTTCCGCTTGCAGAGGCAGTTCCTTCAGCAGGCAGGATTACTGTCATGTTTGAAGTGTAGTTGCTTCCGGTGGTTTCCAGAATCACTTTCTTGATTCCACTGTTGTCCGTCGTGGAAATGACCAGTACGGCATTCTTGTAAACGCGGATATGGTCAGACTGTGCCGTTGTGAGATTAGTGGTTGAACGGTATTTATAGTAGCCAACCTTGATGGAATTGTCGGAAGCTGAAAAACCGTCACCGTAGGCGTTGTCGGTTTCTGCGGCCCAGTTCTGGTTGTTGGAACCAAGCGTCCATTCTATGCTGCTGCCGTCATCACTCCCATCTCCGCTGCCGGCCGGATCTTCATCATCATCGTCGCCGTTGAGGTCTCCGTTATCGCCTCCGTCGTCAACCCTTTCGTAGAGTTCAGGCATCATGGCTCCGGATTGTTCGGAATCGTAAACTCCCCATGAAGAATAGGTGGTGCTGTACTGCATCCACTTGTTGTTGCTCTGGTTTACTATACCGATTCCAAGATTCCACATGCTTGCTGTCCAGTATTGGCCTTCGGTAGGGTTGGCATCTACGTTGCAGCTGGTGTAAGTGCCCTTCATGAAAAGGTATCTTCCGTCTTTCTGCTTGATGGTATATACGCCGCTGGTTGAACCAGGAACCTCCTCAAATAAGAACTCGTTGGCGTCGGTAGTGAGAGTTATTACTCCGTCTATGGCATTTACATCAACCTTAGGGAGATAGCCGAATGTCTTGGCAGCAGGAACAGGACCTGCTGCAACCTTTCCGTCAGTGGTTACGATCAGATAAGCCTTTCCGCTGGTTACGGAGTTGACTTTCTTGTAAGTGTAGGTAGTACCTACCGGAGGATTGTCATCGCCACCGTCATCGTCCAGAACCACGCCGGTAGTGAAATCGATGGCAGTACCGGCATCTTCTGCAACAACTACCTTGAAGTCGTCCAGACGGTAAGCGCTTGCTACATCGGTCTGGATACGGAAGAACAGTTCGCTTGTTCCCTGAGGAATGGTGATTGTTGTGGAAGCCTCGTCCCATCTTCCCTCCTTAAATCCGTTTTCAAAGGTGTAAGAAAGCTCAACCCACTGGACGGTGTCGCGGCCTACATACAGGTGGAATTCGGTTGGATCGAACAGAGACGAACCGGAGCTGAGGTATTTCTCGCTTCCGAAGCTTATCGTGTAGTTGGCCTGCTCCTCAATTGTGGTTATACCCTTAACCTTGAACATTCCGTTTGAACCGAAGAACAAGTTGTTGACTCCGGATCCGGAGTAGTCTGAATAAGTTCCGTCAGAAGCGCTGTTGGCTCTTACGGTTATGCCGGTGTTGTAGTATGAAACATTGCCGGCACCTTCTCCCACGTGGTTGATCCAGCAGTCTGACTGGTCTGTAAACGGCCAGCTGGTGCCGGTTCCGTAGGTCTGGGTGGCCTTTTCCTTGTCAAAGTCGTTGTAGTAAACAACCAGGCCCGTGGCTGAACTGCCGTCGGGATTTATTCCTTCTTCAAAGTTCAGAGGAGTTCCGGCTGTGGTGGAGACGCTCAGGTTGACATCGTCCAGACGGTATGCGCTGGCTACATCAACCTTGAAGTACAGGCAGAGGGTTGTGGTTCCTTCAGGTACTGTGAATACCGTGGAGGCCAGATCCCATCTTCCGTCTTTGTATCCGCCGCTGGGAAAGGCGTATGTCAGTTCAACCATGTGTTGATCGTCCGGACCTAGCCATACATGGAACTCGTTGGGGTTAAATACAGAAGAACCCTGATTCAGGTATTTTTCGCTTCCGAAGCTGAGTGAGTAGTTTACTCCCTTGTCTGTAATGTCTATATAGTTGATTTTGAATGCGCCCTTGCTTCCGAAGAACAGGTTGTTGGTTCCAGAACCTTCGTAGTCAGAGTAGCTTGCGTTGGAGTTGCTGTTGTTTCTTACAGTAATTCCGCTGGCTGTATAGGCTATGTTTTCTATACCGCTTCCGGTTTCATTCCTCCAGCAGTCAGACTGGTCTGTGTAAGGCCAGCTTGAACCCGTTCCGTAGGTTTGGGTGGCAGCTTCCTTGTCAAAGTTGTTCTTGAAGATGATCATGTCTTCTGGATCGCCCCACTCGCCTTTCTGCTTGATAGTAATGGTTCTGTAGTCGTAATCCATAGAAACCTTAATCTGGCAGGTTCTGTCAAAGGAATCGTTGCTCAGTACGGTAACCCTTACTTCCACAGGCTGCTCGGAAGCAGCGCCCTGAGATGGCTCAACCGAAATCCAGTCTTCGTCGTAGATGACTTGCCAGGCTCTGTTGGCCATTACCGTAAATGTCTGGGAAGACGCTCCGGCTTCAAAATCCAGAACTGCATCGGTGGATATGCCCGAAAGATCCATGTAGGGCATGTCCTGATGGTCTTCCTGTGCACAGCCGGAGAACATAAGTGCACCGGCAAATGCTGAAAGGAGTAATGCTTTTAATCTCATAAGTGTGTGTTATAAATATTTATATTGTTTTTATCAATTGGTTTCTGAGTTGTTGCATTCCAACCGTGGCCTTTTCCTTTATATGTGTGAACCTGACGGACGATGAAACATCCTTTGGGTCTATAAGGTAAACCCGGCAACCGGTTTTGGTATAATGTACGAGCCCCGCAGCCGGATAGACCGCAAGACTGGTTCCCACTATTACGAGTATGTCTGCATTGCCAACTGCCCTGGCGGCTTTGTCCAGCTCCGGAACAGCCTCGCCGAACCAGACTATATGCGGCCTGAGCTGCTCTCCCTTGGCTGTCTTGCTGCCAATGAGAATGTCTTGATAACCTATGTCCTGAGCCGTGTAATAGTCTGAATATTCGCCTCTTGCTTTTGTAAGTTCGCCATGCAGATGTATGACGTTGGTGCTGCCCGCCCTCTCGTGGAGATTGTCTATGTTCTGGGTGGCAACGGTAACGTCAAAATATTTTTCCAGATCAGCAACGGTCTTATGCGCCAGATTTGGGGCGGCATCTCTGAGTTGTCTTCTTCTCTGGTTGTAGAAATCCAGCATGAGAGCCTTCCGCCCGTATGAATACCAGCTGTCGGCCGTGGCCACCTCCTCTACGGGATAGTTTTCCCACAGTCCGTCGCTGTCGCGGAATGTCTTGATTCCGCTTTCGGCGCTTATGCCCGCTCCGCTGAGAACAACCAGTTTTTCCATTGCAGTTTATTGATCGTTGAAGAAATAGTTCTTAAACCAAAGTTTCAGAAGCGAATCGTTGAACTCTACTGTGTTTTTTGAAACAAAGGTCACGATTTCCTTCTTGGTGAGAGCCTCCCTGAGCCTGTTCACATTAGCCGAGGAGTTCAGACCGTATTTTTCCAGGGTTTCGGTTTTGCTGAAACGCCTTTCGCCGTCGAGTATGGCCCTTATCATGTGAAGCTGGTGGGTGCTGAGCCCATAGACCGTATTGTGGAGTTCGTAGTCGTGCATGGTCAGCAGATGCTGGGTGGCCTTATGGATGATTTCCGGTGTAAGTTCCTTGTCTGTAAACAGATAGCATATCTCCGCAAGATGCTGGGCATACCATGGGTCACCCTCGGGGATTTCATATATGGCAAGGGCATCTTTGAAGGAAGCCCGCTTGCCTCCCTGCTCAAAGGCCTTCATTATGAACTCCGCAAACACTTTTTTGTTTATGGGCTTTATAGGTATTTCCGTTATGATGTTCCTGAAGAAATGCATTTCCTCAAATATGGAGTACATGGCATTTCTCTTGTCTCCGGTAATGATGAAGGAAACATCTTTGGCATCTGCCAGAGAGCTCTCTATCATGGAGAGAACCTTCATAGGCTTGTCAAACAGCAGGATGTCCTGGAATTGCTGGAAGTAAAGCACCAGATGCTTCTTTTTGGAATGTGCAATCTGCTGCGGAAACCTCAGAAGAATCTTTGCCTGCCTGTCTGTAAGAGGTTCCTTGGAAGACGGATCCATTGAGATGGACTTTGGCAGGCCGGCAAAGGCCTTCACCCTTTCTTCCTGAGTCAGAAGCACATCCGATACGGCATTGGCCAGCCTTCTGAGCAGTTTGTCCTGATGGCGGATGTTGAAAAGGTCTAAGGTGCATACAACTATGCCTTCCTTTTCTAAATCTATATCTTTCAGGGCGTTGAACACTATGGACCGCTTGCCTATCTTAGGCGGGCCGTACAGCAGGATGTTCTTGTGAGAGAGCATAAGCGTCTGAAGCCTTGAGACTTCTTTCTCACGGCCCACGAACCGCATACCGGTTACAATTCTGTTGTATTCGAACGGCGACAGGTATTCCATATATGATTATGCCATAAGCGTACAAATTTAATCAAAAAATTTTGTTTTTCTAGACAAAAGCACTACTTTTGCCGTCCCTAAAAGTAATAAGGCAGTGGAGCTCGTTATAAGAGCCTGCAAAACAGGCCGCTTGCTGTCAAAACCAAAATGTGTTTTTAATATGTACGCAATTGTAGATATTGCAGGTCAGCAGTTTAAGGTTGAGGCCGGGAAGAAAATCTACGTTCACCGTCTTGCAGACGAGGTAGGTTCTACCGTAACCTTCAGCAAAGTTCTGCTGACAGACAACGACGGAGCTGTAACAGTCGGAACTCCGTATGTTGAGGGTGCTGCCGTAAAGGCAAAAGTTTTAGAGCACCTGAAAGGTAACAAGATTATCGTTTTCAAGAAGATTGCCCACAAAGGCTTCGACAAGAAAAACGGACATCGCCAGTACCTTACCAGACTGGAAATTGAATCAATAGCTTAAAGTAAAAGATTATGGCACACAAGAAAGGTGTAGGTAGTTCCAAGAACGGCCGTGAATCGCAGAGCAAAAGACTGGGTCTGAAGATATTCGGAGGTCAGGAATGCAAAGCAGGCAACATTATCGTCCGCCAGAGAGGAACAGTTCACTATCCTGGCAAGAACGTTGGCATGGGTAAAGACCATACTCTTTTTGCTTTGACAGACGGAATTGTTACCTTCAAGGTGAAGGCAGAAGGCAAGTCCTATGTATCGGTACTTCCCAAGGAAGAGGCCAAGAGCTAAATCCGGGTTACCGGCAGTTTGAATTCAGAAGGGGTGATCATCAGGTCATCCCTTTTTGATTGTTTTACCACGCTATAGGAAAATTCCTTATCTTTGCACAGATAAACAACCCGGACCCAGTCCGGACATAATGACGTTATTATATGCTTGAACTTAAATTACTGCGCGAAAAGCCCGATTTTGTAATCGAGAGACTAGCCGTCAAGAACTTTGACGCAAAGCAGACCGTTGCCAAGATTCTGGAGGCAGACAGCCTCAGAAGGAGCATCCAGACTCAACTCGATGCCAATCTGGCTCAGCAGAACAAGGCCGCCAAGAGCATAGGGGCCCTGATGAAAGAAGGTAAAAGAGAAGAGGCTGAAAATGCAAAGAAAGAAGTAGCATCGCTGAAGAACATATCTGTTGAACTGCAGCAGAAACTGGATCAGATCCAGAAAGAGCAGACTGAGAATCTGGTTCTGCTTCCCAACCTTCCTTGCAGCCAGGTTCCCCTTGGAAAGGGAGCGGAAGACAATGTAGTGGTCCGCCAAGGTGGGCATCAGGCCGTTCTTCCGGCAAATGCAAAGCCCCATTGGGAACTTGCCAAAGACCTGAACATCATAGATTTTGACCTTGGAGTAAAACTTACCGGAGCCGGATTTCCGGTTTATATCGGAAAAGGTGCCAAAATACAGCGGGCCCTCATTTCATATTTTCTGGACCGCAATACCAAGGCCGGCTATACCGAGGTTCAGCCCCCGCTGGTTGTGAATGAGGATTCGGCTTTTGCCACAGGTCAGCTTCCTGACAAGGGAGAGCAGATGTACTTCATAGGGTTGGATAAATTCTACATGATACCTACCGCAGAGGTTCCGGTAACCAATATTTATCGCGATTGCATAGTTCCCAAGAAGAACTTTCCGATAAAGATGACCGCCTATACGCAGTGTTTCAGAAGAGAAGCCGGTTCTTACGGCAAGGATGTGCGCGGCCTGAACCGTCTGCATCAGTTTGACAAAGTGGAGATAGTTCAGCTGGCCCTTCCGGAGGAATCCTACAAGGCTTTGGACGGCATGGTTGCTCATGTGGAGTCTCTGGTTCAGGAGCTCGGTCTTCCGTACAGGATTCTACGTCTTTGCGGCGGCGACATGAGTTTTACCTCTGCAATTACCTATGACTTTGAAGTTTACAGCCAGGCTCAGGGGCGTTGGCTGGAGGTCAGCAGCGTATCCAACTTTGAGTCTTATCAGGCCAACCGCATGAAACTCCGCTACAAGGACGATGACGGCAAGATGAAACTCGCCCATACTCTCAACGGAAGTTCTCTGGCTTTGCCCAGAATTCTGGCTTCTATCTTGGAAGACAATCAGTTGGAAGATGGCCGGATAAGAGTTCCTGAGTGCCTTGTACCTTTCACCGGATTTGAATTCATAGACTGAGCCGTTCCTACTCAGCGATATGGCAGAGCAGAAAGTAATACTTGGAATAGACCCCGGAACCAGGATACTCGGTTTTGGGGTTGTTTCGGTTATCGGGCGAAAGCCCAAGCTGAAGGATCTGGGAGTGATAAACCTCAAGAAGGAGGAGAGCCATTTCCTTGTCCTCCAGAGGATTCTGCTGGAAGTTTCCAAACTCGTACGCAAATACCGCCCGGATATCATGGCAATTGAAGCCCCGTTCTTTGGCAAGAATCCGCAGACCATGCTCAAACTCGGCCGTGCCCAGGGTGCTGCAATTGCCGCCGCCCTTCTCAAGGACATACCTATATATGAATATGCTCCCAGAAGCGTAAAGCTTGCCGTAACGGGTAAGGGTGCGGCTTCCAAGGAGCAGGTGTCGGCTATGGTCCAGAGCATCCTGAGTTTCAGATGCGATGTCAAATATCTTGATGCAACGGATGCCGTAGCCATTGCCCTGTGTCACTTCTACACGGAGGGAACAATTTCCGGTGCCGCAGCTGCTGAAGATGCCCGCCTGAGGCTCAACTCTGCCAAAAAGAAGGGAGCAGCCCTGAGTATGAGGGTTGGCAGGGGAGGTACTGAGAACATCCGCAGCACCGCTCACAAGGCCAGCTGGAACGATTTTGTAAAATCCAATCCTTCACGAACAATCACAAGCGTAAAGAGCTCAAAAAAATAGTTGAATTTTAAGCTCGGCGATTTTACTTTCATAGTAAACTCCCGTCTAAAATTGCGAAAATTGAATTTATGAAAAAGATATATTATTTGCTGCCCCTGATTATTTCAATCCTGATTATGGGATCTACAGGGGGTTATTCTCAGAATCCGCTCAAGGTAACGGTTCTGGACAGTGCCTCAAGGGCTCCTGTCGAATTTGCAACAATGAGTATCAAGTATATCGGAGAGGCTCAGGCAAAACGTTATGCTCTGACCGATTCCACCGGTGTGGCCATAATCAAGAGCGCTCCGGTAGGAAGGGCCAACGTAACGATTGAATGTGTGGGCTACCGCCAGCATACTCAGGTCTTTGACGTGCATAGAGGCAGTAACGACATAGGCATTGTCTATCTTAACGGCCAGAACACCCTTTCAGGAATAGTGGTTTCCGCAGTCGGCAACCAGATTATGATTAAGAAAGATACCATTGAGTACAATGCGTCTTCTTTCAAGACCAACGAAACCGACATGCTGGAGGAACTCCTGAAGAAACTCCCCGGAGTTGAGATAGACTCGGACGGAAAGATTACCCAGAACGGTAAGGAAATCACCAAGATAATGATAGACGGCAAGGTCTTCTTCATGGATGACCCCCAGCTTGCATCCAAGAACCTGCCTGCAAAGATTGTAGAAAAGGTGAGAGTAGTGGAGCGCAAGAGCGATGAGGCCCGTTTTACCGGAATAGACGACGGTGAGGAAGAAACCGTGCTGGACCTGAGCCTGAAGAGGGGAATGACCGACGGTTGGATTGGCAATATGGGCGGCGGCTACGGAACGGAAAAGCGCTATGAGGGCTCGTTCATGGTGGGAAGATTTACCAAAAGGATGCAGCTCAGTTTCATAGGCAATGCCAACAACACCAATAACCGTGGCTTCAACGATATGGCCGGCAGCATGATGAGCGTCATGATGAGTGGTGGCGGAATGGGCCAGGGCGGCGGAATGGGCCGCGGCGGCGGATTCTCCTGGACCGGAAACGGTGTAACTGCTTCCAAGATGGGCGGTATGAATGCAAACTACGAGTCTGAGAACAAGAAGCTCAAGATAAACACCAGCTACCTGTACTCATCTACAGACAAGGACGTTTTGGAAACCAAAGACCGTACAACCATCCTTTCCGAAACCTTGAACCAGAACAACTGGTCAGACGGAAAGCAGAACACAGTATCTCACGGCCACAGGTTCGACAGCGAAATCGAATATAACCCAACAGATGCAACTTCGTTCATTTTCCGCCCTTACATCAGAGTGGGCAACGGAGACTTTGACCAGCGCAGCAGTTTCTACACCCTTCGCGGAGCAGATTCCACAAACCGTGGTTACAACTCCTCGTTCGGTGACAACAACTCGTTCCAGGTAGGCGGCAGGCTCATGTGGAGGCAGAGGCTTTGGAAGCCCGGAAGAACCCTTACCGTAGGTCTGAACTACAACTTCTCCAACAACTCCTCAGACGGATACAACATCTCGGAAACCAACTATTTTACCTCAGGTGTCATATCCCATACCGATGGCATCAACCAGGGTTACCACCAGAACCAGAGGAGCAACCAGTTCGGTATCAATACAACTTATACCGAGCCTATAGGAAAGAACTATTTTGTGCAGGGTTCGTACCGGTACAGCCGCAATCATTCCAATACCGTAAAGGAAACAAACGACTATGACCCCGTTACGGATACCTACTCAGTCAAGAACGACGACTATTCCAGCCGTTACATGGGTAACTTCCAGACCCAGAGGGTAGAACTGGCTCTGAGAAAGCAGGAGGAAAAATATAATTTCATGTTTTTGGTGGGAAAGACAATTTTATGGTTTTGATGAGAAAACTTAATTCCACGGTTATGACGAGAAAACATGGCTTTACAGTTTTGTTGAGAAA
>CALBPX010000090.1 GCA_937899055.1 uncultured Bacteroidales bacterium | reverse complement strand
ATCAATCAATTTGTTATAAATCTTCAAAGAACTTTTCCTATTTCGCGATAGTCCCAAATGTAGTGCGGCCTTTCATGAGCTGGTCCATTCCCTGCTGGATGAGTTTTTCCGTGCGGGTATCAATTGATGATGTAGCCTCGTCCAGAATCAGTACCGGAGGAGCAGCTACGGCGGCTCTTGCTATGGCAAGAAGCTGTCTTTCGCCCTGAGACAGGTTGCCTCCATCGCCGGATATGACTGTGTTGTAGCCGTTTGCCAGACGGCGGATGAAGCTGTCGGCACAGACAAGCTTGGCTGCCTCCATACATTCTCTGTCTGTGGCGTCCAGCCTGCCGTAGCGGATGTTGTCCAGTACGGTTCCGGTAAAAAGATGCGTTTCCTGAAGAACTATGCCGAGGCCTTTCCTGAGAGAATCTTTCTGGATATCCCTGACATCAAAGCCGTCGTACGTAATCTTACCGTCCTGAATCTCATAGAAGCGGTTGATCAGGTTTGTAATTGTGGTTTTTCCGGCACCGGTTCCGCCTACAAACGCAATCTTCTGGCCCGGATATGCGGTCAGGTTTATGTCAAAGAGAACCTGCTTGCCTTCTACATAGCTGAAATCCACATCGCTGAGAGAAACTTCACCCTTGAGAGGAACCATCTGCCCGTCTGCTGATTTCCAGCACCACTGGCACTCGCCTGTCTTTTCCAGGGTAACCTTGCCGGAATCGGGCTCTTCTTTCTGGTCCATCAGGTCATATACTCTGTCGCTGCCGGCGCTTGCCATTACAATGCTGTTGATTTCGTTGCTTATCTGGGTTACGGGCCTTGTAAAGTTCTTGTGCAGGGTAAGGAAAGCTACCAATGTTCCAAGCGTAAGAACTGAACCGTTCAGGCCGCACAGCAGCCATCCGGTAAGGCCGGAAAGCGCTATGGCAGCTCCGGCTGTGGCTATGAACACATAGCCCAGGTTGCCCAGGTTGCCGTTTACCGGCATAACTATGTTGCCAATCTTGTTGGCATTGTAAACGCTGCTGCGCAGTTTCTCGTTTAGGGCAGCAAACTGCTCCATAGCTTTGTCTTCGTGGCAGTAAACCTTTACAACCCGCTGCCCTGAAACCATTTCCTCTATGTAGCCGTTGACCTTTCCGAGCATCTCCTGCCTCTTTTTGAAGTATTTCTTGGACAGCCCTCCGAGTTTACGGGTTACGGCATACATTACGGCTGCCATTACTATGGAAATGATGCTGAGAGGAATACTCAGTACCAGCATGCTCACCAGCGTGGAAATTACTGTAACCAGAGACTGGAACAGGCGCGGAATGGTCTGGCCTATAACCTGCCTGAGGGTATCTACATCATTGGTATAGACAGACATTATGTCTCCGTGGCTGCGAGAGTCAAAATAGCTGAGCGGAAGCCGTTCCATGTGCTCGAACAGGTTGTGGCGCAATGTCTTGAGTGTTCCCTGACTGATATGGACGGTAAGAATGCTGTTCAGATACGAGGCACCTGTTCCTATAATCAGGACCGCCGCAAGTTTAACCAGGGCTACGGCCAAAGGCGAGTAGTCCGGAGCAGCCTGCCCTATCATTGGAACTACATAGTCGTCCAACAGGGTTTTGGTAAACAGAGTAGAAGCCAGCGTAGCCAAAGTGGATATCAGAATAAAGAGCAATACCAAGGCAATCCTCCACTTGTTCTTGTGGAGAATCAGCTTGAAAAGCCTCGTAACCGTACTCAGTTTAAGCTTTCCCATAGCCGGCTGAAATCCGTGTCCCTGTCCTGGTCCTCTCATTTTTTCTGGTCAAAGTCTCCTTCGCCTCCCGATGTCTGCATGTTGTAGATATCTCTGTATATATCGTTGGTCTTAAGTAAATTATCGTGAGTATCAAACCCTTTCACCTTTCCGTCGTCCATTACTATTATCTTGTCTGAATGTTGAATGCTGAGGATGCGGTGAGAAATTATAATCTTTGTAGTTCCGGGTATTTTCTCAGCGAAGGTCTGGCGGATCTTTGCGTCCGTAGCAGTATCTACGGCAGAGGTGGAATCGTCCAGAATCAGCACCTTAGGCTGCTTCAGAAGGGCCTGTGCAATGCAGAGCCTCTGCTTCTGACCGCCGGAGAAGTTGGCTCCGCCCTGTTCCACCACTGTGTTGTAGCCATCCGGCAGAGCCGATATGAATTCATCTGCGCATGAGGCTATGCAGGCCTGCCTGCATTCCTCCTCAGTGGCGTCTTCCTTTCCCCATCTGAGGTTTTCCAGAAGCGTACCGCTGAAGAGCGTATTGCTCTGAAGTACAACGGCTACCTGTTTCCTCAGCGATTCCATATCGTACTCCCTGACATCCGTTCCCCCTACTCTCACCTGACCTTTACTTACATCGTAAAGGCGGCAGATCAGAGAGCCTACCGTACTCTTGCCGCTGCCCGTTCCTCCTATGATGCCGATTGTCTGGCCGGCTTGGATACTGAGGTTAATGTCCTCCAGTGCATAGTCTCCGCCGGCTTTGTAGGAAAAATACACATGATCAAAGTCTATGCTGGAATCCTTGACCTGAGTAACCGGAGATTCAGGGTTGGACATATCCGGAACCTCGTCTATGACTTCGGCAATCCTCTTTACGCTGGCCGCACTCTGTGTAAGCTGAACAAATATCATAGACAGCATCATCAGAGACTGAAGCACCATCATAACATACGAGAACAAAGAAGTCAGCTGGCCGGCGGTAAGGCTTCCGGAAACAATGTAATGCGCTCCAAACCAGCTGAGAGAGATTATGCAGCCATAAACTACAAGGTTCATTACCGGACCGTTCAGTGCCATGATGGACTCTGCCTTGACATTCAGCCTGAACAGCGAAAGGGCCGCCCGGTCCAGTTTTCCGAGCTCATGATGTTCCCTTACATAGGCTTTTACCACCCTTATGGCTGAGACATTTTCCTGAACAACTGAGTTCAGGTCGTCATATTTGCGGAATATCTGCTGGAAAAGCTTGGAAGCCCTGACTATGATGAGGGTCAGCAGGCTGGCCAGTATGACGATTGCCACAAGGAAGATTACGCTCAGCCTGGAGTTTATGAAAAAGCACATCACAACGCTGGAAATCAGGTTCAGCGGCGCACGGAAACTCACCCTGAGCAGCATCTGCGTGGCATTCTGGATGTTGGCCACATCGGTGGTCATTCTTGTTACCAGCCCGGCGGTGGAGTATTTGTCTATATCCGAGAATGAAAACCGCTGGATATTGCGGTACATGGCATCTCTGAGGTTTGCGGCAATGCCCGTAGAAGAGTATGCGGCAAAGCGCCCTGCAAGTATTCCGAACATCAGGCTCAAGAAAGCCATCAGCAACATGTAAAAGCCATACCTATACACATCAGGCATACTTCCGGCATTTATGCCTTTGTCTATGATTGAGGCAGTTACATACGGAATCAGCACCCCCATCACTACCTCGGCCGCCGTCCAAACCGGAGTCAGGATGGCCGCCGTCCTGTATTGCTTTACCTGTCTGAGTATAGTCCTTAGCATAATTGAGGGTAACCTGCGTCAAAGTTAGGCAAGTTACCCCCAAAAAGCAAATCGTACTGCCGTCTGTATGACGGGCTTTCTATTGCAATTTTTTCAGGTCAATTTTCTTTACATAGTCGTAAGGCACATATTTGTAGAGCTCTCCATAGACCTTGCCGGATGCGGAAGTATAGATATCCAGCCTTACCACTATGGCCTTGTCCTCGTCTTTGAAGTCCGTTATCATACGGCCTGCATTTATTTCTGAATATATTACATCATATCTGGAGTCCGGAAAAAAGTGTTCTTTCTTCTTGAACACCTCGCTTTCTCCCTCCAGACGGTAGCCGTTTTTGAGAAATATCATCAGCGATAAACCTGTAATTGCTATGGTTCCTCCCAGAATCATCATTCCCGCCGAAGGAACCAGAAAACATGCTGCACCTGCAAGAAGCACAACCAATGAAACAACTATGTCCGTTGTAGTACGAACTTTTAAAATATTATTTTCCATGATTTTACATTTTATTGATTTTAAGGATATAACGTTAAAAGGCCTGCCTCGCCTCAAGGCAAGACACGCATCAAGAACAAAATGAAAAAATCTGGGAAATCAGAGCCTGAGCACATTCAGAAGAACGAGCCTTTGGCCACTGTCTTCTGGAATGGGAACCCTTACCTGAAAATGTCTGAAAGCCACCCGTGCTCCTTCTTCCAGTGAAAATGACGCCTCCGCAAAATTGACTTTGGAGGGCCATTCCGCAACAGATGCAGTAGGAACCACTACAAGGTAGGACTGCTGGGCGTCTGCTACAGGGAGAGTCCCCTGCTGAAAGCAATATCCTGAACCCGCCGGCTGAGACTGCACAGCGTGCAGATCCTTGACAGATTTTCCGTCAAAGAGAGCGGCCACAAGGCAAAGGGCCAGAGCCAAAACACATATAACCTTCCTTTTGTTCATTTCCGGTAGGTGCAAATATACTCAAAAGAGCCTAAAACGAAAGACTTCTTGTATATTTGCACTATAAGAAACAAAACAGACATGGCAGACAATTATCTTGGAAAAAAGATGGAAGACCTCCAAAGCAGGAAGAAGGTGATAAGACGCCGCCCTGCCAACAAAAGCCTTGACACCCTGCTTCTTACCAACCGCAGTTGCAGGAGCTGGGACCCTTCCTTTAAGGTAACTGAAGAAGATCTCAGGAAAATAGTTGCGGTCAATACCATGATTCCGTGTGCCAAGAACCAGCAGGTTCTGCGCTTTAGGCTTCTGACCGGAGATGAAGCAGCCGCTTTTACGGCATTCATAAAGCTCGGAGCCCTGCTTCCCCAGATTCAGCTTCCTCCCAAGGATGGCGGACCTTCTGCATTCATAATCGTATGTTCCACCGTGGCAGAAAACAAATGGGTTTATATGGATCTTGGAATTTCAGCACAGAGTATGTTGCTGAAAGCCACAGAGATGGGCCTCAACGGCATCTGCATAGGAGCCTTCAGCAAACAGGAGGCCAGCAAGCTTGTTCCCCAGAATCTGGAGCCACTGCTGGTTATTGCCCTCGGCAAGGGAACCGAGAAATACCAGATTCTCCATATCGCTGAGGAAGAAAGTCATAACTACTTCAGAGAAAACGGAATACACTATATACCCAAAGTCAGGTTGGAAGACCTCGTGATAGATTGATTATGGACCAGCCAAAAGTTGAACGGATGCTCCGTCTGATGATGCTGCTTTCCAGCGGACGGAACTACACTGTAAACGAACTTGCAGACAAGCTCGAAACCTCCTACAGATCTATATACCGCTACATAGACACATTCCGCCAGGCTGGATTTGTGGTAGTTAAAAGCGGTGATTATTACCACATTGCCAAAGAAAGCCGTTTCTTCAGGGACATATCTCAGCTGGTTCATTTTACGGATGAAGAAGCCTATATGGTAAACCGCCTGATAGACGGCATAGACGACACCAACACCATAAAGCAGAACTTGAGACGCAAGCTTGCCACTGTCTATAGCTTCACCTCCATAGCAGATGTTGTGGTAAAAAACGAAAACGCATCCAATGTAAACGCTCTGGCAGAGGCCATTCAGGAAAAGAAACAGGTAGTTCTGAAAGACTATGCCAGTTCCCATACCGGCAAGGTGGCAGACCGCCTGGTAGAACCATTCAAGTTCACAACCAACTATATATCAGTTTGGTGCTATGACCCCTCAGACGGAACCAACAAACAGTTCAAGACCGAGCGGATAGGCTCTGTGGAAGTTCTGGACAAGGCTTGGGAGAGCCAGGATCTTCATTCCTCCGGGCTTACAGACATATTCCGTATGAGCGGAAACCAATCTGAGCAGACGGTTCTCCGCTTGGGGCTGAGGGCCCGCAACCTGCTTGTGGAGGAATATCCCCTGGCCGAGAAGTACATAACTCAAGAAGATGAAAATCACTGGATTCTGGATACCATGGTATGTTCTATGCTGGGCGTGGGAAGATTCGTGGCAGGCCTGGCCGATGATATTCAGATACTCAAGGGCAACAGTCTGCGCCGCTGGCTGAGGAAATACGCCCAGATGCTCTCAAAAATCTGAGCGGCTGAAAGACTCTTGTCCGATATAACGCATCTTTGTTGCGTATTTCTTACGGAATGTGGTGAAAATTAGAAGTTTTTTGTATATTTGCGCAACGATAATGCAAATGATGCATCCATAGTTGCCGATATGTCTGTAACCTCCAACGCACTGCTTAGGCATATAACGATTGATGCCTGTCTGAGAGATACTGCTCACAAGTACACTCTCCAGGATCTCATTGCAGCCTGTACCAGAGCCGTTAAGGAAAACAGCAAAGGCAAGCTCAAAGACAACTTTACGGTATCTACCAGAACGGTTCAGCTGGACATCCAGATGATGCGCGACAAGAAAAAAGGCTACAATGCCCCCATCGTTGTCTATGACCAGAAATATTACAAGTATTCAGATCCGGGATATTCAATCGGCAAGGCAGATGTAAAGCAGACCGCCCTGACTCCCCTTTCTGAAATTGCCGAAACCATTGAACACTATTCCAGGATGGCCGGCATGGAATCTCTGGAGGGGGCTGTGGACCTTATACGGGAGTGCCTTGAGAACAAAGTCAACGGTTCTTTCCACAAAATCAGGCGCCAGAAGCCACAGAAACCCTCAGGAGGAGTGTTCCTGGATGTGATCAAAGACGCAGTTCTGCATCGCAGAGTATTGAGCCTCAGTTATGTAGATGAAAGATCCGGACTGAGGGAGATGATATTCTACCCGCTCTACATGACAACCTACAAGGACAGGTGGTACTGCCTGGGCTTTGCAGACGGAAGAGAGGGAATCCAAATAGTGCAGACCGATTGCGTAGCAGGTTATTCCTATGCCATACTCCCCTTTCCGCCCAATTACAGGTTCAATGCCGAAGAATATTTCTCAGACATAGTAGGCCTGAGCCATCCTGCTGAAAAAAAGGAAGATATACTTATCAAGGCGCACGGCGTACTCGCCCGCTTTTTGCTTAGCAACCCCATCCATCAATCACAGAGGCTGACAGACAAGTCAGAAGACGGAAGCTGCAAGTTCAGGATTTCTCTGATTCCGAATGACGAATTTTTCAGATGGATGTATGAAAATCATCCGTTCGTGTCCATAGAATCGCCCAAATACCTGTCTGAAAGGGCAAATGAAACCATCAGGAACATAGTTTCCGACATTCAGGTTCAGGCTGTGGAGGAAGGCAAGACCAAAAAGACCAAGGAGAAGGAAGCCGGCAAGAAGAAGATGCGGAAGGAACAATTTGAAGAGGATTTGTTTTCGTCTCTGTTTTAACAAGATATGTAAGAAAGGAGGGAAAGATGAACAAGAAAAACGACAAACCCATAGTTGCCTTAATCTATGATTTCGACGGCACTCTGGCACCTGGCAACATGCAGGAATATTCCTTCATAAGTGCCGTAGGGCGCAGCAAGGATGAATTCTGGGGCGAAACCCACAAGATGGCTGAACGGCAAGATGCAGACGGCGTGCTCATCTATATGCTGCTTATGCTTCAGGAGGCAAGGCGCAAGAAAATCAACCTCACCCGCCGTAAGCTGCGTACCTTCGGAAAGGCCATCACCTTTTTCAACGGCGTGGAGACCTGGTTCAAAAGAATTAACAAAATAGGTGAAAAAGAGGAAGTTACAGTAGAACATTATATCAACTCGTCCGGCCTTTTGGAAATAATGGAGGGCACAAAGATAGCCAAAGAGTTCAAGGCAATCTTTGCCAGTTCCTTCTACTACAACAAGCACGGAAGGGCTGTATGGCCGGCTTCTGCCGTAAACTACACCAACAAGACGCAGTTTCTGTTCAAGATAAACAAAGGCATACTCAACATACACGACAGCGAAAAAATCAACTCATCCGTGCCGGAGGAGGAAAAGCGGGTAGCCTTCTCAAACATGATTTATCTCGGCGATGGAGAAACCGACGTTCCTTGCATGAAACTGGTACGTCAGCTCGGAGGCAACTCCATAGCCGTCTATAACAGTTCCGAAGAATCCAAGGCCGTGGCTCAGAGGCTGTACCAGCAGAACCGCGTGAGCTTCATCTGCCCGTCCGATTACTCGGAAGGCAGCCGTGCGGAAGAAATAGTAACAAAACTTATCAGGAAAATCAAAGCAGACGATGCTTTATCGTCCCTTCGATGAAATCGGCGCAGCCCTCTATTCCCAGCAGAGTGGTACTCAGACACATATCGTAACTTTCGGCAGCACCCCAGGTCTTGAAGGTGTAATTGCCGTAGTATGATGCCCTCTTGCGGTCTCCGCGTTTGAGGAGTTCGGCTATCTTTTCGTCCGAAAGACCGGTTGTATCGCCGTATTTGTTTACGGTTTTTACTCTTGCAATCCTGTCTTTCATAGATGAGGTTATGAACACGTTCAGGCAGCCTTCGAAATCGCGGAGCAGGTAATCGGCACAGCGGCCCACGAATATGGTTGAGGAATGCTTGGCCAGTTCCCTTATCACATCGCTCTGGATCTCGAATATGGTGTTGCTGTTATAGACACTGGGTCTGAATGTGTTGGAAATTGCCTCGGCAAAAGACGAAAAGCTGAAACCGGTGTTAAGGCTCAGGTTGTCGCGTTCGTCCTCGCCGGCAAAGACTGAATGATCCAGGCCGCTCTCCCTTGCGGCTATGGACAGGAGTTCCTTGTCATATACCCTGATTCCCAGCCTCTTTCCGAGTTCCCTTGCAACTTCTAGCCCGCCGGCCCCTATCTGACGGCCTATGTTTATGTGAATGTGCTTTTCCATACTAAGACTGAATTAAGTCCGGCTGACCGGAATCGTTCTGGAGTATTTTTGTCTTGAACTCTTTCTTCTGCTTCAGCAGCAGCCAGAGAGTCAGAATGCTTGCAAGCATGTCTGAAATGGGAAGGCTCCACCATACGCCGTTTATGCCTATGATGGGAGGAAGTATCAGAAGCATCGGCAGCAGGCAGATAGCCTGGCGGCTCAAGCTCAGGAATATAGCCTTCTTGACCTTGCCTATGCTCTGGAAGAAGTTGGTGGTTACCATCTGGAAGCCTATGATTGGGAATACCAGGTAGTTGATTCTCATACCCCTGACCGTATGGCTGATGAGTTCCTCGTCTGTGGTAAAGATTTCCGCCAGCTGGCGGGGAAAGAGTTCTGCCAGAACAAAGCTGACGGTAGTTACCACCGTAGCCCAGGTAATGGCAAGGTTCAGTACAGCCGCCACCCTGCTGTGGTTCTTGGCACCGTAATTGAAGCCGGCAATAGGCTGCATTCCCTGGTTTATGCCCATCACTATCATCAGCGATATGAATGTCAGCCTGTTGATTATTCCGAAAGCCCCTATTGCAAGGTCTCCTCCGTAGTTGTAAAGCTGCTTGTTCAGGACTATTACTATGATGCAGGAACAGGCATTCATCAGAAACGGTGCCATACCTATGGAGAAGGTCTGGCTGACTATCTTCTTCTTCAAACGGTAAATCCCTCTTTGAAGATGGATTACACGGCTCTTGTCGGCGGCCAGCCAGAAAACATATATCATGGCCATGAACTGCGAAATTACCGTAGCAGTGGCCGCTCCCCCTATTCCCCATCCGAACAGGTAGATGAAGATGTAGTCCAGGATTATGTTGGTAACTACCGTAAACAGCGTAGCTCCCATAGCCTTCTTAGGAAGCCCTATTACCCTGAGTATGGCGTTCATGCCAAAGTACAGATGGGTTATTACATTGCCCAGCAGGATGATGAACATATATTCCCTTGCATAGCCAATCGTGTTCTGGCTTGCACCGAAGAAATAAAGTATAGGATCCAAGAAGGCAATTATCAGGGCGGCAAAGATGATTCCGGTTACTATGTTGAGTGTTACGGAATTTCCAAGAACCTTGTTGGCGGTGTCGTAGTTTTTCTGGCCCAGCAGCACGCTGATCAGCGTAGATGCTCCAACCCCCACCAGGGTGCCTACGGCGGCACTGAGGTTCATAATAGGAAAAGTAAGGGCCAGGCCGGAAAGGGCCATAGACCCCACACCGTGCCCGATGAATATGCTGTCGCACATGTTGTAGAGCGACGATGCGGTCATGGCTATGATCGCTGGAAGAGCATACTGGCGAAGCAACTTGGGGATTTTTTCTGTACCAAGTTCGGTAGGAATAACTACAGCCATAAAATTTTTATTACTTTTGCATCCGCATTTGCCATCTTAGCTCAGCAGGTAGAGCAACGCATTCGTAACGCGTAGGTCTGGAGTTCGAACCTCCAAGATGGCTCAACTACCAGTTAAGTATCTTTTTGAAGTCGTATGTTTCCGGGTCCGGAACATATTTTTTAGCAGCTTCATAGTCCGCCGGAGTAATGTAATGCATGATATATTTGAATATCATGTTCACCTTGTCTTGGTGAATGTTCACACCTCTGGGCGGTATCTTTCCGGTTGCAGGATCCTGCATATCCTTAAGATAGAGCGATTTGATATTACCGTTCAGGTCCAGGTAAACCATGCATCCGGTTATTCCCTGACGGAAGAGTTTATACACTCCCATGCCCAGCTCCGTGCAGTAAACCAGATCGTAGGCGTGAGGGGTTATGCATCTGATTTCATATCCTATCTCCACAGGACGGATCTTGACCTTCAGACCCAGCTGGCTGAGCTTGACGTCAAGAATATCGTTGAACATCTGAGCCTTGGAAATCTTGCCGAGTTCCGGATGGCCATGCTCATCGTAAGAGAACCTCACACCATAGTTCTTGAGTTCCTCAGGAGAAAATCCCTCAAACACACCTTCAGATATGATGATTGCACCGTAGTCGATGCCCAGAATCTTGCGTTTGATTATGGCAGAAACGGCCATGTTCAGAATCTTTTCTACGGAAATGTCGCTCTTGTTGAACATTTCCGGAATCACAATCATAGGAAAATGGTTGGTGTAGCCAATGGCAAGTGCCAGGTGACCTGCGCTGCGGCCCATAGCCGATATTACAAACCAGTTGTGGCTGGTTCTGGCATCCTCATAAACCGTTGCGGCAATTCTTGAACCCTCTCCCTTGGCACTCTGGTAACCGAACGTAGGAATATTCTGAGGCAGAGGCAGGTCGTTGTCTATTGTCTTTGGAACATGAATGTTGGATATAGGAAAGTTCTTTTCTTTGAGGAACTTGGCTATACGGTTTGCAGTTGAGGCGGTGTCGTCTCCGCCGATTGTAACCAGCAGTTGAATGTTGTTGTCCTGGAAGAATTTGAGGTTGAAGTTCTTGTCAAAATCCTCCTGAGTGGGTTTGAAACGGCTCATTACAAGGTAGCTGCCTCCGCGGTTGAAGATGTCGTCTGCCTTGAAGAAATCCAGTTCCACGTAATTCGGGTCCGGCGAAAAAAGCCCCTTGTAGCCCCCGTGAAGACCGAGAACGCGGTAACCGTTGCTGATGAAAGTCTTTGTGATACTGCCTACTACAGTATTCATTCCTGGAGCCGGACCACCGCCGGTCAGAATTACGATAGATTTCTGCATAATTCAATTGCTTTTAACAGGGGGCAAAAGTACAATTTTTTTTGTTAAATTTGGCAGATTTATGTGCTTATGGAAATATCAGAGGCTAAATACAGGGTTCAGGAACTCAAAAGTGAGATAAACGAACACAACAGACACTATTATCTGGAAAATGCGCCGCAGATTTCGGATTACGAATTTGACCTGCTGCTCAGCGAACTAATCCAGTTGGAGCAGTTGTATCCGGAGCTGAAGACTCCCGATTCTCCCACCGTCAAAGTCGGCAGCGACCTCGAAACCATTAACGCTCCGTTTGCCCAATATGCCCATCAGCATCCGATGCTCTCTCTTGCAAATACTTACAGCATAGAGGAGCTCAGCGATTTTGACTCGCGTGTAAGGAAGGGAACATCAGGCCCATACACATATAACTGCGAACTCAAGTTTGACGGAACCGGAATCAACCTGCTGTACCGCAACGGAATACTGGTTAGGGCACTGACCAGAGGCGACGGAACCACTGGCGACGATGTCACCCGCAATGTCAAGACCATCAAGAAAATACCAGTTCAGCTCAAAAGCAGTTCGGGATATCCGTCCGAGTTTGAAATCAGGGGCGAGATTTTCATGCCCTTTGCCTCCTTTGACAAACTCAATGCCCAGAGAGAACTGGAAGAAGAGCCTTTGTTTGCCAACCCCAGAAACGCTGCCGCTGGCTCGCTTAAGATGCTCTCTTCCAAGGCCGTTTCTGAAAGAGGGCTCGACTGCGTACTCTACCACCTGATAGCCCCCGGCTATCAAGACAGCCTGCACAGCAAATCGTTGGAGGATGCCGCAAGTTGGGGGCTTCCTATAAGTCCACTTTCCAGAAGATGCAGTACTATATCCGAGGTTATAGACTATATCCGTGAATGGGACCAGAAACGCCATGGCCTGCCCTATCCTACAGACGGAGTTGTAATTAAGGTAGATCAGTACCGGCTTCAGAGGGAGCTGGGCTTTACGGCAAAAACCCCGCGCTGGGCCGTAGCCTACAAGTTCAAGCCTGAAGAAGCCCTTACCAAAATAGAATCCATTGATTATCAGGTTGGCCGTACAGGGGCTGTAACTCCGGTTGCAAACCTTTCGCCGGTGCTACTGAGCGGAACTACTGTAAAGCGTGCTACACTCCACAATGCAGACCAGATGGAACTTCTGGATGTGAGGGTGGGAGACAGCGTCTATGTAGAAAAGGGCGGCGAAATAATTCCCAAGATTACCCGTGTAGAACTTTCGCTGAGGCCCATAGGCAGCAGTCCGGAAGTGTTTCCAAAGGTCTGCCCGTCCTGCGGAGCAA
The DNA here is from genome assembly GCA_937899055.1 of uncultured Bacteroidales bacterium. Taxonomy (GTDB): domain Bacteria; phylum Bacteroidota; class Bacteroidia; order Bacteroidales; family UBA932; genus Egerieousia. Next base: position 285 of record CALBPX010000090.1, on the reverse strand, counting down.
CTCTGGTAAAGGACGAGAGTCAGGCAAAGTTCTTCTGCCCCAATCAGGACGGATGCCCGCCCCAGACCGAGGGCCGCTTCCTGCATTTCGCCTCCAGGAAGGCTATGGACATAAACATCGGCGAAGTTGCCATACACCAGCTCTGCCAACGCGGATATATCAAGGAACTGGAAGACATCTACTCCCTGAACGACCTCCAGCTTCTGAGCCTGGACAAATGGAAGGGAAAGAGCGTGGAAAACTTCCGCGCCTCGTTGGAAAATTCCAAGAACGTTCCGTTCGGGC
>CALBPX010000089.1 GCA_937899055.1 uncultured Bacteroidales bacterium | reverse complement strand
TAAGTAAGTTCCTTGAGTGTCTTGGCTATGGACCAGGTAATTTCCTCGCCTTCTATGACGCAAGGACCCGCCATCAGGAAGAACATTCCGTTGTTATAATCTGTAACCAGTTTCAAATTTTTCATCCTGCAAATGTATAAAAAAGCCATCAATAGTCGTATTTGCTCCAGAGCAGTTTGAGCCTTCGTCTGAGTTCTTGTTCGGATTTGTTGTCGGAGGGCTCGTAAATCTTGGTTCCGGACATTTCCTGGGGGAGAAATTCCAGGTCCGTAAAGTTCCCTTCAAAATCGTGGGCGTACTTATACCCCTTGTGATAGCCGAGTTCCTTCATCAGTTTGGTAGGGGCGTTCCTCAGGTGTAGCGGCACCGAAAGGTCGCCCTGCTGCTCCACCAGTGCCATTGCAGTATCTATGGCAGTTATGGACGAATTGCTCTTTGGGCTGGAAGCCAGGTAGATGGCACATTCGGAGAGGGGAATCCTGCCTTCCGGCATTCCTATCTGCTGAACTGCAGCAAACGTGCTCTGGGCCAGAAGCAAGGCGTTTGGGTTGGCAAGGCCTATGTCTTCTGCGGCAAGAATCACCATACGGCGGGCAATGAACAGGGGGTCTTCTCCGCCCTTGATCATTCTGGCCAGCCAATAGACGGCGGCGTTAGGGTCTGAGCCTCTCATGCTCTTGATGAAGGCCGATATGATGTCATAGTGCTGCTCTCCGTTCTTGTCGTAGAGTGCCATGTTCTCCTGAAGCCTGTCCTTTACAATGTCGTTGGTAATTACCACAGGTTCCCCAGTTGGTATGCTGGAAACAACTATCTCCAAAACATTCAGCAGCTTACGGGCATCGCCGCCGCTATAGCGCATAAGGGCTTCCCTTTCCCTGATTTCTATGTTGCGGCTGCTCAGATAAGGATCTTTCTGGAGGGCTCTGTCAAGCAGGATGCCAAGGTTTTCTACCGTGAGTTCCTTGAGTACAAATACCTGACATCGCGATAAAAGAGGGCTTATGACTTCAAACGAAGGGTTTTCTGTTGTGGCGCCTATGAGAATTATGGTTCCGTCTTCAACTGCTCCCAGCAGTGCATCCTGCTGGCCTTTGTTGAAACGGTGGATTTCATCGATGAACAGGATAGGGGTCTTGGGGTTGAAAAGGTTTTTGTCCTTGGCCTTTGATATTACCTCCCTTACATCCTTCACTCCGGAACTTACTGCGCTCAGCGTGTAGAAGTTACGGTCCAGCTGCTTGGAAATGATATTGGCAAGCGTGGTCTTGCCCACGCCAGGAGGACCCCACAGAATGAAGGAAGACAGGTTGCCGCTTTCTATCATGTTGCGCAGCACACTGCCCTTGCCCACAAGATGTTCCTGACCTACATAATCGTCTAAAGAAGAGGGGCGTATCCTTTCTGCAAGAGGTATCTTTATTCCTTCGTACAATTTTTGCTTATCTTTATTGCGCAAATTTATGAATTATCCTCATTAAAAACAGTAATAGCATGGAAGATTTTAATGAACCGCAGGAAAAAGTTACCTTATGGGCTGAAGTCATGAAATATTTTTCCATGAAGGGCTTTCTGACCGATAAGCGTGACATTACAAAGCGTATCAACGACGGCATTTCTTTCCGTGGCCCAAATCTTTGGGTGTTGGTTTTTGCCATTTTTACGGCATCGCTCGGGCTGAATGTAAATTCTACGGCTGTAATCATAGGAGCCATGTTGATTTCGCCGCTGATGGGGCCTATAATAGGAATGGGTTATGCTGTGGGAACCAACGATATGGACCTTCTGAAACGCAGCCTGAAAAACTATGCGGTAGCTACGCTTATCAGTCTTCTTACGGCTACGGTCTATTTCTTTTTAACTCCATATCACGGCGCTCAGAGTGAGCTGCTTGCAAGAACTTCTCCCACAATATACGACGTGCTTATAGCCTTGTGCGGCGGTGCTGCCGGCATAGTGGCCCTCAGTGCCAAGGACAGGGGGAACATCCTGCCTGGAGTAGCCATAGCAACGGCCTTGATGCCGCCGCTCTGCACTGCCGGTTTTGGAATTGCAAGCCTGAGCCTGAAGTATTTTCTGGGAGCATTCTACCTGTACTTTATAAATACGGTGTTCATAGCCCTTGCTACATACATAGGGGTTAGGGCCATGAAATTCAGGCGTGTGGCCAACTTTGAGGACAAAGCATACAGAAGGGTCAAACGTACCCTTATGACTCTTGTGCTGGCTACCATGATTCCTGCGGCCATAATGACAGTAAAAATTATCCACGACAGCATATTCAACAGCCAGGTTGAGATGTTTTTGAACAACGAAATGAAATATGCTGGAAGCCAGATAATTTCTCATAAGACAGATTATGCCAACAAGACCCTGACGCTTGCCTCGGTAGGGCGCGAAATTCCAGAATCTCAGATAATTGCGGCTCAAGAAAAACTTCCCAAGTACGGTCTTAAAGATTACTCGCTGAATGTGATTCAGGGAACGCTTTCGGACAGTCTGATGGCTCTGCAGGGGACCTTGTCTGAAATGACGGCCTCAAAGGAAGAACTCAAGACCACAATCAGCCACCAGAGTCAGGAAATTGCTGAACTGAAGGAAAGCCTTGGCAAATACAAGAATATGGAAACACTTACCAAACAAGCCGTTCTTGAAATCAGGGCTCTGTATCCGCAGATACAATCGCTGAGCATGTCAAGGGCAATAGAATCCGGAGCTGATACAAACGATATTCGCAGTTATCTGAATGTGGTGGCTCACATTGAGCCCAAATCAATACTTTTTCCGGACGATCTTGAAAGGATTAAGACCTGGCTTAAGACCAGAACCGGTTACGATGATATGAACCTTATTGTTTCAACTGCAGAAGAATCCTCTGACAGCAAGGAATAGGGTCTGAAAGTCTTCCGGCCTGTTTTCTATTTAACATAATATAAATTGTGTGACAAAATGTTTCTCAGCGACAGAAATGTTTTTGGCACGTGGTTTGTCTTAACTTGCCCGATTTTGATTAACTTTAGCCTGAATTTGGAAATCATTCTTTTATAAACCTTATAAACTGTTTAAAGAAATGGCAAAGAAAAAACTTGTTCTGGATCGTCCTGCAATCCTTGTTGTGGATATGCTCAATGACTTTGTAACCGGTGCTCTTACCTGTGAGCGCGGACGCGCCATAGTACCTGCTACCGCCAAATTGCTGGATGCTGCCCGCAAGGCCGGTGTTCCTGTAATTTTCTGCAACGACGCTCACCTTAAGGGTATTGACCGTGAGCTTATTATCTGGGGCGACCACGCAATTGTGGGAACCAAGGGCGCTGAGGTTATTCCAGAACTCAAACTCTGCGATAAAGACTATGTTGTTCCCAAGAGACGCTACAGCGGATTTTTCCAGACCGATCTGGACATTCTGCTCAAGGAACTGGGTGTAAAGACGGTAATCATGACGGGCCTGCATGCGCACATGTGCGTACGTCACACATCCGCCGATGCATTCTGCCTTGGATATGATGTTGTAGTTGCCAAGGAGGCCACCGATTCCTTTACCGAGGAAGACTACAAGAACGGTCTGGCCTACCTGAAGACCTGCTACGGAGCCGATGCCTACAGCAACGACGAACTCATCGCCGCATTCTAAATCATTAAAAAACAATAATAAAAGAGGCTAAATCTTTGTGGTTTA
>CALBPX010000088.1 GCA_937899055.1 uncultured Bacteroidales bacterium | reverse complement strand
TAGTCGAGGGGGCTTCGTAGAATTGTTTGATTGTTTGTTCCATAAGTATGATGTTCTTATGTGGGCAAGAAAATGACATAAAGAAAACACGCGACCATCCCGAAGAATTCGCGCAAAAATGTCGTAAGTTGCTGATTATAAGGTGGCTACCCCCCCCCCTGATAGACAGGAGAGCACGTCAGAAAGCATGATATTTGGGAATACAGCCATCAGTGCCGACTTATTAAACGCAAATATACGCAAAAAGTTTCCATCATCGATGAAAAGATGAAGAAAGTTCAAGAGAAATGGTTAGAAGGAGTACTTGATGATGATACATTCAAGAATATGAATTCCAGGCTCATCAGAGATAAGCAGGAAACAGAGTTGGAAATGGCTCAAGCGAGAGAGAAGCCAAACTATAAAGAAGCACAGAAGAAGTTTGAGTACTCCGTGCGTTTTATTGAGAAAAAGGGCTCCTGCATATCTGTAGCCCCGATTGAGGTAAAGCTTCAGATACTTGGTTCGATTTTTAACGGAAAAATCATTTGGGAGAATTTAAAAACTCGAACCCCTGATTTTTCTCCGCTCGTTTCTCTAATTGTCGGAAATACAGACTTCTGCAATGGTAAAAAAGAAACGGAGCCCTCCGATTTTGCAGAGAGCCCCGTCAAGGGTGGCTGGTGGGTCTCGAACCCACGACCTCCAGAGCCACAATCTGGCGCTCTAGCCAACTGAGCTACAGCCACCATATATGTCGAAAGCCATTACGGCTGGAGCGATTGTCGGCAGTAGGATGTCTTTCAGGCATCACGGAAGCCGCTTCAATCGGGGATGCAAATATAAAATCTTTTTGCTAAAACGCCAAACCCAATCAAAATTCCACCAGCCAGAGGATGGAGGAAGAGAGGACGGAAGAGCAGAGGAATGGAAGAACGGAGGATAGAGGATGGTGAAAAAAGTTTGAAGGGTGTTACAATTCTTTTGTAAAATCCTAACTATTTACTACATTTGACGTCCGTTTGCTGAAGGTCTTTTAACTTATGGGAGGAGAGATTGGGGAAAGGAGAGTTTGGGAAGGGGATTGGGGAAAGGACTTTTAGATGACAGTTGGTGACGGAAATTTCGGATATTTCAGAAATTCAGATATTTCGGATAATTATTTAACTGATTCATATATATGGCAAGAGAAATAAAATTCTCCCTTCTGTACAGGGATATGTGGCAGTCTTCCGGCAAATATGTGCCAAAAGTGGCTATGCTCAAGGAGATTGCTCCGGTTATTATTGAAATGGGATGCTTTGACCGAGTTGAGACCAACGGCGGTGCGTTTGAGCAGGTGAACCTTCTGTTCGGCGAAAATCCGAACAAGGCTGTCCGCGAATGGACTGCTCCGTTCAACAAAGTGGGAATTCAGACCCACATGCTTGAAAGAGGTCTGAATGCTCTTAGAATGTTCCCGGTTCCGGACGATGTAAGGGCTCTGATGGCTAAGGTTAAGAAAGCCCAGGGTACCAACATCATGCGTTCTTTCTGCGGTCTGAACGACCACCGCAACCTCAAGGGTTCCGTAATCCACGCCAAGGAAGCCGGAATGATAGCTCAGGCTGCGCTCAGCATCACCTACTCCCCTATCCACACCGTAGAGTACTACATGGGCGTAGTTGACAAGGTTGTAGAATACGGAGCAGACGAAATCTGCCTCAAGGACATGGCCGGTATCGGAAGGCCTGCTTTCCTGGGAAGACTCGTAAAGGCTATCAAGGACAAATATCCTCACATCAAGGTTCAGTACCACGGACACTCTGGCCCTGGATTCAGCGTAGCTTCCATGTTGGAAGTTGCTCGTGCCGGTGCCGAGTACATAGATGTTGCTATGGAACCTCTGAGCTGGGGTAAGATTCACCCGGACGTAATTACCATCCAGGCAATGCTCAAGGATGCCGGATTCCTTGTAAAGGACATCAACATGAATGCCTACATGGAGGCCAGAGCCCTTACTCAGAAGTTCATAGATGACTTCCTGGGCTATTGGATTGCTCCAGGTAACCACCAGATGAGCTCCCTGCTGGTAGGTTGCGGACTTCCTGGCGGAATGATGGGCTCCATGATGGCAGACCTGAAGGGTTTCCAGGGTGCAATAAACGCATCGCTGAGGAACCAGGGGAAGAAAGAACTGGATCTTAACACATTGGTTGTCATGCTGTTCCAGGAGGTTGAGTATGTATGGCCGAGGCTGGGATATCCGCCATTGGTAACTCCGTTCAGCCAGTATGTCAAGAACACGGCCCTGATGAACCTCATGCACATGCTCAAGGGCGAGCCTAGGTGGAAGACCATAGACAAGGATACCATGAACATGATTCTTGGCAAGATGGGTAAGCTCCCTGGAGAACTTGCTCCGGAGATTAAGGAGATTGTAAAGCAGAAAGGGCTTGAATTCTACGAAGGCGTACCTCAGGACGCTTTCCCGGACGATCTGCCTCGCTACATCAAGATGATGGAAGAGGAAGGTTGGGACAGAGGCCAGGACGACGAGGAACTCTTTGAATTTGCAATGCACGAAACTCAGTACAGAGACTACAAGAGCGGCATAGCAAAGCAGAGGTTTGAGAAAGAGCTCGAAGCCAACCGTGCAAAGGCCGGCGCTCCTATAGTAATTACCCGTCCTGTTGTTGAGGTTCCGGCATTCAACACCGACAAGATTCTTGCCAAGTATCCTGACGCCAAGCCGGTACACGCTACCGTCAAGGGTGAAGTCATCTGGCAGGTGGATGTTGCCGACAAGTCCTCGGCTCCGGCTGAAGGAAGCGATGTCAAGATGGGCCAGACCCTCTGCCACATCCAGGCTTTCTACGGAATGGAAGAGATCATCTGCCCGGCAGACGGCAAGCTCGTAGCTGTTACCGCTCAGCAGGGTCAGAAGGTGGTCAAGGACGAAATCATTGCCTTTGTGCAGTAGTTTTGCCCGCCCGTTAGGTAGGCGCTTTAAGCAGACGCCCTCCCCTGAAATGCAAGGGAGGGTGTTTTTTTGCTCAGCGATTCAGACCATGTGAGGTCGGGCAGTGCTGGCCGGGTGGTGCTGGTGGAAAGGTCTCAGATCTGCTTGCCGTTCACGTAGAGGCAGATGCCCGTATCAAGACGGCGGCTGAGAGCCCTGGGGTCTATCTCAAAGTAGTGGATAGGGAAGAGGTTCTTGGGGCGTATCAGGTTGGCGGCTTTGACAAAGTCGTCGTCGCTCATGGTGTATGGCAGGTTCTTTGGAAGGAATGCCACGTCTATTTCGCCCTGAAGGAATTTTGCCCAGGAATGTGCCCTTACGGCCCCTGGAGCCAGTTCGTTCATTTCCGGAATAGGCTCCGTGTCCCCGGCAAAGTATATGTCAAACCCCTGCATAGATATCAGATAGCCGTTGCCCTGGCCTTTGATGTGGAACGGATGGCCGTTCTCCCGCTTGCGCTCTATGTTGTAGGCCGGAATTGCCGTAATGGAAAGGCCTATGTACGATACGCTGTCTCCGTTCTCCAGAGTAATGACCTTGCAATGCCGGAGCTTTGGAATGTTCAGCATACTTACGAGGTTGGTAGAAGGGTCAACTTCGAGCGGGTTGTTGTCAAGGTCCAGGCGCGGAAGAAGCTTTCCGTCTGAGCCCCGTGCAGTTCCGGCCTTCATAGAAAGAAGATCGTTGTCAAGCACAGTCTTAACTCCGCGGCTTACTATGAACGTAGTGTTGGGCATTGCAATTTCTTCAATGGCCTTTGTGTCGTAATGGTCCGTATGAGCATGGGTAAGCAGAATCAGGTCCGCTTTCCTGCACCCCGAATAATCGTAAAAGTCCGAGCAAGGGTCAACATAGATATGCATTCCCTCCCATTCCATGTGTACGCTTCCGTGAGCCTGATGCTCAAAGTTCACAAGCCCCATCGGGGTGTAGAACGAATTGTAAATTCCCGTTTTCATATAACTTTTTTTTGATAGTTGTTCAAAAAACTTTTCTTTACCGCAACAAGCCCGTGCGATAAAACTTTTATAAAGTTAAATGAAAATTTTTGAAAAATGCAAATTTTACTCAGCGATTCTGGAAGAAAAAGAAAAACGCACCCCAGTCATGAACCAGAATCCGGGCTGGGCAATCTGTCCGAAATCGTAGTAAACATGGTCTGTAAGGTTATTGGCCTCCACATAAAAGTCAAAGCCCTTCCATTTGTATGAGAGTTTTGCGTCCAACACTCCATAGGGTTTGAATTTTTTGACCTGGCCGTCGGAATCGGTAAAACTCCCCACCCTGTCCTGATGGCGGTAGAACAGAGTAAGCGCAAGGTCTTTGACAATATCCAGCTGTGCCGAAGCCACAAACTTGTGCCGCAGGTATTCGAGTGCGTACATACTCTGATACTCAGAACTTTTAGCCTTGGTCTGGTGTATGTAGCCGTAGGAAAGGTTTATGCTCCTGAGGTTCAGTACGCGGCTGTGTAGTTCCGGCTTAAACTCCGCCTGCAGAAGCACTCCGCGGGAGTTGATCTTTCCAAAGTTGACGCTCTCCCAAAGGGCCTCGTCGCCGGCTGCCGTGTTGCGGATCCAGTCTATGAGGTTGGTTGTACGGTTACGGAAGGCGCTGGCAGAGGCAGTGAATATGTCCGAGTTGTATTTCAGCCCAAGTTCCAGGGCCTTTACCTCTTCCGGCTTGAGGTGCTTGTCTGCCTTGTGCCCGCCCACGGAGTAGTAAAGTTCCGTTACGGAAGGCATCCTCAGCGATGAGTTATAGGATGTAAAGAGCCGCAGCATGCGGCCGCCCTGCTCGTACAGGACAGCGGAAATGTCCGCCGACGGATAAAACTGCATGTTCATTTCCGCCCAGCTATTCTTGATGGCAAGCATGGCGGCGGAAACCGTAAAGCGTTCCTGTATGATGTTGTGCTCCAGGAAGAAACTCGTATTGGTGCGGTTCAGGCCGTAGTCGTATGTACGGTCTGTGCCCTTGATGTGCTTAGGATGGTCCAGCGGTTCGCCCAGGTTGCCGCTTACAAGATCCTCGTTGCGGATTTCTCCGCCAAAGGCCGTAGTTCCGCCGGCCCAGCGGAAATAGTTGTTCAGGTTGAGGCCGTAAACATTGGTCTTGTGGTAGTTGAACGGATAGGCATCAGGATTATTGCGGAAAAGCTCAAAGCGGTCCTCGGTACGGTTCCAGTACAAAGACGGGCTTATGGTAAGAAAGCCCTTGGTATTGTGCCCCTTTACGGCGGCAAAAGTCTTGAATGTATGCTCAAACTGCTCGTCATATTTGGCAGCGTAGAAACGGTTAGAGCCCCAGTCTTTGTTGCTCAGGCCCGCATACCAGGCCAGTTCAACGTCGGAATCTTTGTATTGGCCCTCGTAGAAAGCCTTCAGAGCCTTAAAGTCCATGTTCAGATGCCCGTCTGCGCTACGGGAGTAACCGTCAGAACGCGTGTAGCTTGCACTTAAAGAATTCTTGAAGTGCGGCTTGCCTTCATGGTCCGCAGCCTTAAGCTCTGCAAGGTCATACTTCAGGCCCACACTCATGTAGCCGTAGGAGCCCGTTTCAACATTCGCAAAAAGCCGGTTGACATCGGATATTCTGGTACGTACATTTATGGCCCCCATCAGAGACGAACTGCCCGTAATCTTGCCGGAAGGCCCCTCCAGAACATCTATGCCGTCTATCTGGAGCATGGTCAGCGGAAGGTCAAACGAGTTGTGCGCAGTCTGCGGATCAGAAATGTTGATTCCGTTCAGAAGAACCGCTGCCTGTTCGGCACTGCCGCCGCGTATGCCCACATCGGTCTGCGCCCCTATAGGTCCCCTCTGCCTGACATCTACGCTGGCATTGTATTTAAGCACGTCGTTTATGCTCTGCGATGGGGTCTGCCTTATGGCCTTTCCGTCTATTGAGGTAACCAGACGGGCCTGCTTGTGCCAGACGATTGGCACCCTTGAAGCAAGCACGCTGATTTCTGAAAGATACACGGAAGACGTGTCTTCAACAGCAACACTGTCTTTCTCAATCATCCCGCCTGAGAGTCCTGAATGACACCCGGAATACGCCATCGCCGAATAAAGCCGGACAGCACTCCCGCCTATTCCGCAAGCAAAGCCGGAAGTGGCGCTTAGACAGACTGAAGAAAACAGTATCGCTGAAGATAATATGCTTATTTTAAATATATTTCGGATATCCATATACATTGCTCCTTTAAAAAAACAGACGCAAAGATATAAAAAAAATACACATAGATTCCCCTGCCACTTAAGTTGTTTACTATTAGCACATTAACAAATCACCTTCATGCGTTTTCCCATGAAGGTGATTAAACAAATCGCTGAAGTTCAGCGTATTAAGCGGCAGGTTTTTCCAGCCTTATTTGCCGGCGAGTTTCTTGTAGCCTTCGTAGCGGAGCTTGGCGTACTTCTCGGTCAGTGAGAACAGTTCCTCCGCCTCGGCCGGGAAAGTCTTCAGCAACGACGAGTAGCGTACCTCGCCCTTGATAAAGTCCTGGAACTTTGTCCAGTCCGGCTCGCGGCTGTCCAGAGTGAACGGATTTACGCCCTCCGGAGCTGCCGGATTGTAGCGGTACAGATGCCAGTAGCCGCACTCCACAGCCTTCTTTTCCTCCAACTGGCTGTGCCCCATTCCGGAACGCAGACCGTGGTTGATACAAGGTGCGTAGGCAATAATCAAAGACGGCCCGTCGTAGGCCTCAGCCTCCTTCAAAGCATTGAGGAACTGCATCTGGCTGGCGCCTGTAGCCACCTGAGCCACATACACATAGCCGTAGCTCATGGCCATCATTCCAAGATCCTTCTTGCGAATCTTCTTGCCGCTGGTGGCAAACTTTGCAACCGCTCCGGCAGGAGTACTCTTGGAACTCTGTCCGCCAGTGTTGGAGTAAACCTCGGTATCTACAACCAGAACATTCACGTTCTCGCCGCTGGCAAGCACATGGTCAAGCCCGCCGTAGCCGATGTCATAGCCCCAACCGTCGCCGCCGATAATCCACTGTGAACGAGGAATTATGCAGTCCATATACTCGGCAACGGCCTTGCATGAAGGGCACTTGCATTCCTTGATGGCAGCAGGCAGAGCCGCAGCAATTTCCTTGCAGACGGCTACATCGCGGAGATTCTCCAACCACCTGGTAAGCAGGGCCTTAACCTCAGTAGAACACTTCTCGTCCGCTACAGCGGCACGGGCCCTGTCCTCCAAAGTAGAGCGCAGCCTTGCAAATCCGAGCCGCTGGCCCAGTCCAAATTCAGCATTGTCTTCAAACAGAGAGTTGGCCCAGGCCGGACCCCTTCCGTTACGGTCCTTGCAGTAAGGGCTGGCCGGGAAGCTTCCGCTGTAGATAGATGTACAGCCGGTAGCGTTGGCAACCATCATCCTGTCGCCGAAGAGCTGGCTTATCATCTTGATATACGGAGTTTCGCCGCAGCCGGAACATGCGCCGGAGAATTCAAACAAGGGCTGGCTGAACTGCGAAGCCTTGATGTTGGAATCTTTCTTCATTACATCGTCGCGGTAGCCCACCGTCTTGTGCAGGAAGTCAAAGCAACGCTGCTGACGGGCCTGACTTTCAGAGGCAACCATAGTAAGGGCCTTTTCCTTGGCCGGGCAAACATCTACGCAGTTGCCACATCCGGTACAGTCTGCCGGATCTACCTGCATCACAAACTTGTAGTCCTTCAGGTTGGCCTTTCCGTCTGCAAACTTGAGGGCCTTAGGAGCTCTTTCCAGATCCTTCTCCACGAGCAGGAACGGACGGATTGCTGCATGAGGGCATATAGCCGCACACTGGTTGCACTGGATGCAGTTTGCAGGGTTCCACTCCGGAACATGGGTTGCAATGCCCCTCTTTTCGTAGGCTGCGGTTCCGGCCGGAATGGTTCCGTCTGCAAAGTTCTGGAACGCACTCACAGGCAAGTCGTTGCCGCACTGGGCGTTCACCGGGTCCGCAATCTGCCTTACCCACTCCGGAGCCAGACGGTTGTAGCTGTCCGGAACAAACTTGCTCGCAGAAAGGTTCTTCCACTCAAACGGAATTTCCACCTTCACATACTCGCCCCCGCGGTCAACGGCTGCATAGTTCATGTTCACTATGTTTTCGCCCTTCTTGCCGTAGCTCTTGAGAATCATCTTCTTCATTTCCTTTACGGCATCCTCGTAAGGAATTATGCCCGTAATCTTGAAGAAGGCACTCTGGAGTATGGTGTTGGTACGGTTTCCAAGACCTATTTCCTCAGCGATTTTTGTAGCGTTTATGATGTAGAAGTCCAGCTTCTTGTTTACAATCTGGTACTTGATGAAGTCCGGCAGCCGCTTCATGGTTTCCTCGGTGTCCCACAGGCTGTTCAGAAGGAAGGTGCCGCCCTTCTTTATACCCCTCAGAACGTCGTACTTGGTCAGGTAGCTCGGCACATGGCAGGCCACAAAGTCCGGAGTAGAAACCAGGTACGGAGAGTTGATAGGATTATCGCCGAACCTCAGGTGAGAACAGGTAAAGCCGCCGCTCTTCTTTGAATCGTAGTCAAAGTATGCCTGGCAGTATTTGTCTGTTGTTTCGCCTATTATCTTTATGGTATTCTTGTTGGCGCCCACCGTTCCGTCAGAACCCAAGCCAAAGAACTTGAGCTCGTATGTGCCGCTCTTGGCCATGGAAATTTCCTCCTTCTGAGGAAGAGAAAGGAAGGTAACATCGTCCACGATTCCTATGGTGAAGGAGTTCTTGGGCTCCTTGTTCTTCAGGTTCTGGAACACGGCAATAATCTGGGCCGGAGATGTGTCCTTGGAACTCAGTCCGTAGCGCCCGCCCACAATCTTTACCTTTCCGCCAAACGGAGTGTCTGCAAGTGCACTCTTAACATCCACATACAGAGGCTCTCCAACAGCGCCCGGCTCCTTGCAGCGGTCCAGCACGGCAATCCTCTTGACTGTCTTAGGCAGAGCCCTCAGGAAATACTGGATGCTGAACGGGCGGTAAAGCCTTACAACCACAACTCCTACCTTCTCGCCCTTTCCGGTAAGGTATTCTACAACCTCCTTGCAGGTATCGGTGACACTGCCCATGGCAACTATAACTCGCTCGGCTTCAGGATCGCCAAAGTAGTCGAACGGCAGATAATGACGGCCGCAGAGTTCGCCCAGTTCGCCCATGTAGCGGGCTACGATGTTAGGCACTTCCGTGTAGTACTGGTTACGGGCCTCGGTTTCCTGAAAATAAACATCGGCGTTCTGAGCCGTACCCTTGGTAACAGGGTCGTTAGGGTTCAGAGCCCTCTTGCGGAAAGCAGCCAAAGCCTTGGTGCTCACCATTTTTCTCAGACCGTCCTCCGGCAGCACCTCAATCTTCTGAATTTCGTGCGATGTACGGAAGCCGTCAAAGAAATGCACAAACGGAACGGACGACTTTATGGTGGAAAGATGAGCCACGGCGGCCATGTCCATAGCCTCCTGAACGCTGGCAGAAGCCAGCATTGCAAAGCCCGTCTGGCGCACGGCCATCACGTCCTGCTGATCGCCGAATATACTCAGAGCATGAGTTGCAAGGCTTCTTGCGGTTACATGGAACACCGCCGGAAGAAGCTCACCGGCAATCTTATACATATTAGGGATCATTAGCAGCAGCCCCTGAGATGCTGTAAAGGTTGAAGTAAGTACACCTGCCTGAAGGGAACCATGAACGGCTCCGGCGGCACCGGCTTCGCTCTCCATCTCCACAACCTTCACTGTTTCTCCAAAGAGATTCTTCCTTCCGTAGGCAGACCACTCATCAACGTGCTCGGCCATAGGAGAAGAAGGCGTAATAGGATAGATTGCGGCAAGTTCGCTGAACAGATAAGCTACATGAGCTGCAGCCTGATTACCGTCGCAGGTAAGAAACACTTTTTCTTTTGCCATGTTATTCAGATATTATTCAATAAATGTATTCATATGTTAGTTCAAGCTATGTTCACCAAAGATAACAAATTTCGGACGGCAGAGCAAAGAATCTTTTACCAAAGGCCCCAATGAAGACCGGCAGGAGCAGAGGTTTTACTGAAGTCCTGTAATCTTTGTTTCCGCGGGAGCAAGTTTACGGGCAAGACCCTGGAGCACTGACCCCGGGCCCAGCTCCACAAACTCGCAGGCCCCGTCAGCCACCATCTTTTCAACTATCTGAGCCCATCTGACCGGACTGGTAAGCTGGATGAGAAGGTTCCTCTTGATTTCTGCCGGATCTGTATGAGGAAGTGCATCAACATTCTGATATACAGGACATACAGGCTCAACAATCACCGCCTTTTCTATAGCCTGGGCAAGCTCTACCCTGGCCGGATCCATCAGCGGCGAATGGAACGCTCCGCCTACAACCAGCGGAATAGCCCTTCCGCCCTTTGTCTTAAGCTGAGCACACGCCTCGGAAACTGCGTCAATGTCTCCGCTTATGACAACCTGCCCGTGGGAATTGTAGTTGGCAGCAACCACCACGCCAAAGCTGCCCTTTGCGGTAACTTCCGCACAGGTTTCCTCTATGGTTGCATCGTCCAGCTTGAGAACGGCGGCCATGGTCGATGGCTTCAGTTCGCAGGCCTTCTGCATAGCAAATGCACGCTTGGCAACCAGCGTAAGCCCCTCTTCAAAACTCAAGGCGCCGGCAGCAGTAAGGGCAGAAAATTCGCCGAGCGAATGACCGGCAACCATGTCCGGAGCAAACCCCTCAATTCCGGCCTCCGCAGCCCTCTTCCTGAATGCACTTTCCGGAGCGCACTCCTTCAGGCACTTGGCCAAAACAACTGAATGTATGAAAATTGCGGGTTGGGTTACCTTTGTCTGCTTGAGGTCCTCCGTGCTTCCCGTAAACATCACGTCAGAAATCCTCCATCCCAAAATCTCGTTAGCCTTCTCAAACAAATCATGGGCAAGAACCTCGCTTTCGTACAAGTCCTTACCCATACCGGTAAACTGGGCACCCTGGCCCGGAAATACAAATGCTTTCATATCGTACATATAGGTTTTAGTATCCTTTTTCAAACGCCCAAGCCACACATCCGGCTTCAGACATTTGGGCAAAGATAAGAATTTTATACCTTTGTACCCCCAATGCCCCCGTAGTTTAACGGATAAAACGATGGATTCCGGTTCCATTGATAGGCGTTCGATTCGCCTCGGGGGTACAAAAAAAAGCTGCTCACGCAGCTTTTTTTTCTACCCAAGCCTTCTCACCTCTGCCCAACCGGCCCAGACATTTATTGTCCGTAGCGTTCTTATCTCTGCCCAACCGGCCCAGGCAGCCTCTTTTCTACCCGCAGCGTTCTTATCTCTGCTCAAACGGCTCTCTGCGCACTCACTTCTGAATAAAGGGTTTGAGGTCCTTTGCAGCATCCATCGCTGAGATTTCTACTCCCCCATTGTCCAAGTCAATCAGCTTGTAACGGTTATTGCCCATTCCAAGCTCCTTCATATACGACAGCTGGCGCAGACCGTGGCGCGTTTCCATTCGCTCAACCATTGCAGCATGCTCCTCCGCAGTCATGGCGTAGATGATATCCACGCAGGCCTGGTCAACCGCCAGAATGTCCTTTGACGAAAGAATTCCTACGTCCGGAGTCACAACCGGCTCAGCTGCAACGCCTTCGCAGTCGCAAGACACAGACATGTTGCGCATTACGTTAACGTACGACACATGCCCGGCAAAGTAATCTATCGTAGCCTTGCAGCTTTCGGTCATGCGCTCCATAAATTCCTCTTCCTTGATGTCCCACATATCCTCCGAACCCGGAGTTGTATGAATCCACATCTTGCCTATGCGTCCGTCGGCACATCCTATTCCTATATTCTTGTTGCTTCCGCCAAAGCCGCCTTGAGTATGACCTTTGAAGTGAGTCAGGGCCACCATACTCTCATAGTTGAGCAGGTGACTTCCAACGGCCATTTTCTTGAACCACTTTCCGCCGGTCACCGGAATTGTTACCGTATCCTCCTCGTCCATGATATCCACCGGACAGAAAGTCCAACCGTTGATTTCCAGAGTCTTGCGATGCAGCTCCGTAGTGTAGCGGTCTCCCTCGTAGTAGGTGTTGGTTTCTATGATATTGGCATCTTTGAGGTCCTTCTCCATGAGCGCTTTTACCCATTCGCGAGGTATGATGTTGGGTCCGTTCTGCTCTCCGGTATGCAGCTTTACGCCTACCTTTCCGGTTATGCCCTCGCTTACCTTTTCGTAAGCCTTAATCAGGCCCGCCGCAGACAAATCGCGAGTAAAATACACAATGCTCTCATCTCCGGTCCGTTCCTCATACGCAACATACTTGTTGCCGTCCGTTCCTGCCACAGGCTTCTCAGTCTCAGCATCTTTGCCGCCGCTGTTGCCGCCGACATTGCTGCCGTTGCTGCTGCTATTACTGCCGCCGCAGGATGATGAAGCAACCACCGCACTCAGCAGCAGAGCTCCAAAAAACATTTTTGCTTTCATGTCGTCTTTAGTTAATGTTTCAAATAACGTGTTCATATCATTCAACTATTTTATTCCTAACAACCAACAACCGCCTCATACTCACCTCAATCTTAACCCCAACCTCTGCAACCAAACTCCTCCCAACCGACAACCAATACTTTTCCAAAATCCAACAACCTGCACAAAGATTTCCAAAATCCAACAACCTGCATTCCTTCAACCTTAACTCTCGACTCGCAACCCTACACCACAAACCGCACAACCTTCATCCACAAACCCTCTGCAAGATACAAAAAAATCAAACCATGTCACCAACAAATAAGCCCCCACCAACACACCATACCCGCCATCAACAATCCATTCCCTCCACCTAACTCCTTCCACGCAGTCCAATTACACTATCCACCACAAAAAGCGTTATCTTTGCCCTGTTACAACGCAACCGCAGGAACGCAACTGCAACAATGCAACTGCAGGAATGCTACTGCAACAATGCAAAACAACACACATTATGGCAGACAATACAAAAGACATTTATCTGGCAGGCGGATGCTTCTGGGGCACAGAACATTACTTCAAGCAGATACATGGCGTAACAGACACCCAGGTCGGCTATGCAAACGGCACAACCCCCAACCCCACCTACCAGCAAGTCTGCACAAACACCACCCACTTTGCAGAAACCGTACACATACGCTACAACCCCAAAGTCGTAAGCCTCCGCTTTCTGCTGCAGATGTACTTCAAAGCCATTGACCCAATAAGCGTCAACCAACAAGGCCACGATATCGGAACACAATACCGCACCGGCATCTACTACACAGACCCTAACGACCTGCCCATCATAGAAGAAGTCTATGCCACCGAGCAGGCAAAATACACCCAGCCCCTAGCCGTAGAAAAACAGCCCCTTGAAAACTTCTACACAGCTGAACAATACCACCAAGACTACCTAGATAAGAACCCCACCGGCTACTGCCATCTCCCCAAAGCCCTCTTTGACTTCGCCCGCCACGCCCACTTGAACCAAGACTAACTCTCGTCCTCAGAGCGCATCCGGTAACTTTACAAAACTCCCACCCCTTTAAACCATAGCCGCCAGACTATATCATCCCCTTTAGACCATCACCGCCAAATTAGAACCCATACCCTTCAGAGCGTGCCCGACAACGCTACATGACCCCACTCTCAGAGCGTGACCGGCAACTGGCTGGTTGTCAGTTTGATGTATAAAAAACTGTATGTAAAAATGCATACAGTTTTTCATGTAAAACGCTGAGTTTCAAAGGAATCCCGGTCACGCTTCTTTTCAAAGCAAATCCCTGCACACCACCTTTCTATGTCAATCCCCGGTCACGCTTCTTTTCAAAGCATTTCACAAGCACGCTCATTTCAAAATCATCTTCCTGCAAACTCCAATCGCCCTGCCCCAACGGTTACTACCCCCGCTGCCGCCACCGTCCTAAATGACAAGATATTGCATATCTTCATTGAACTTCCTAAATTTGC
>CALBPX010000087.1 GCA_937899055.1 uncultured Bacteroidales bacterium | reverse complement strand
TGGTTCATGAAGGGCATCTCCTTGGCCTGCTGTTCAAGGAATGAGGCCATTGCGGCGTTCGCTTCCGAGGGTCCGTTAAGAGACTCGAACAGAAGACGAAGACCAGCTCTTCCTCCTCCTTTCTTGAGTATGTATGCGATGCATAGGTTCTGCGGGCCGACCGACGATGATATTATGTCAATGTCAGTCAGGCCTAGCTGATAGCACGCTATCTGGTACGCCCCTTCGGAGTAGTCTTTTATCATCCTCGAGATGTCTCCGAGATTTTTGAAACCCAAGCCCTTGAACACCTTGAGGTATGGCATGAGGCTCACTTCCTGGATCTCAGCCTGATTGACGGCAGCTATCCTGCCGTTGATTCTTGAGAAGGGCGAGAGGGTCAGGTAGCTTCTGAAAGTGTCTCCGTCCAGAGGAACGTCATCGAGGTTGCCCGATGCCACGAGGGCCTGCATCCTTCTGCGGTAGTCCGTAATCTCAGACCTTATCTTGCTGAACTCCTCGTCGACAAGTTCCAGGATGCCTGCAATACGGCTCATGGAGCGAAGGTAGCGTTTGGGAATTTCCACGCCGCTCTTGTACCCTGTGTCATGGTTCATGTTCGCCCAAGCATGCTGGAGGACTGTTCTCATCTGGACCTCGAAACGGTACGGAAAGTCTTTGACGGAGCATATATAGTGGAGAGAGAGGTAGCCGAAACTGTCGATTTCAAGTAGTTTCCTCTTGTCGACAGAATTCGCCCAATCCACTTCAAAGAGCCTCTCAACAGCGGCTGCGACTTTATCGACATCGTCCAGATAGAAGGTGACTACCCTTATCCCGATTATGTCGGTTATGTCCTTAAGAGAAGCGTATTTCGAACCTTTGAGTTCCAGTTTCCCGATGAGAGAAGATTCCGTCTTGACCCTGGATTCCACACTGGCCGGGACGATTCCGGAATCGGAAAGCATCCAGCACAGCTGAGAATGGAGTTCCTGTTCTTTCTTCTGGAAAGACGGAAGAAAAGACCTGTACTCTTCAAGGATGGCTTCGCAGTGGGCGTCCAACTTTGTTTCCATAATACTGGGAAATGTGTATAATTGGTCAAAGTTACTTATTTTTTATGATTAGGGGTTATGAATTTAAAACATTTTGCATTCTGCGGCCGTTGTTTCCCCAACTTTCTCTTTTGCCCCGGAAAAATGTCTTTTTGTTCGCATCGTAAAATTATAAGAGTGTCCTTGATTTCTCGAGGCAAGAGGCTGATTCCCTGCAATCATTTTGCAAAGAACTCGCGAAAAAACCTTAAACTTGGAGGAGTTAGAATTATACCGACCACTCTGGTTGCCACAGAGACCCAAGAGTAAACGAACATGGAAAAGAACCTCACCATACGCAACAGCACCGCCGAATTCCTCATCTTCCAAGCCCAGGACAAATCTCAGGGTGTGGAAGTGATCTATCACGACGAAACCATTTGGGCCACCCAAAAGGCAATGTCCGTCCTGTTTGACTGCACTACCGACAACATCGGCCTTCACCTCAAGAACATCTTTGCCTCCGGAGAACTGAAGAAGGAATCAGTTACCGAGAAAATCTCGGCAACTGCCTCCGATGGCAAGAACTACCAGACGCAGTTCTACAATCTCGACGCCATTATCAGCGTTGGATACCGTGTAAACAGCATCCGGGCCACTCAGTTCCGCCAATGGTGCACCTATGTCCTTCGTCAATTCGCTATCCGCGGCTACGTAATCGACAAAAAGCGGATGGAGAATGGTTCTTTTTTGGGTGAGGACTATTTTGAGCACCTGTTGGCCGAAATCCGGGAAATTCGCCTCAGTGAGCGCCGCGCATACCAAAAGATTACCGACATCTACGCCAAAGAATTCGCTGAAACCGAATTCGAGAAATACCGAGTCATTCAGGACCGCCTCTTCCAGTCTGACTTTGACAGGCTCGTAAACGGAGAAGACTTGCTCGAACTTCCGGAGGCAGACCAGTAATCGTCGTAGTTCAATTGGCTCACAAAGGGCTCAAATCTCACGCTGAAATCGCGGAAGATTTCAACCATAAAACAAAGAAAAAACGGCTCCGTGGTATTGACATGAACCCCGAAAGTTAAACAAAATACTTTCGGGGTTCATGTCAGTTTGAAGCACTCCTGTTTTGTTTTTGCCTGTGGATTGATTTGTTAGATAATCACTCCGGAGAGTTTGCAGCCGGTGTATTCTCCGTTCTTGAGAGTATGGGCTCCGTTTACAAAGACATGGTCCATGCCGGCTGAGAACTGGTGAGGCTGGCCGTATGTAGCCACATCTGCAACCGTATTGTAGTTTATTACAAGAACATCTGCCTGATAACCTTCCTTGAGCAAGCCCCTGTCCTTGAGCTTGAGCTGATGGGCCGGAAGGCTGGTGCACTTGGATATGGCAGTCTGAAGGTTGCAGAATTTCTGATCCCTGACATATTTGCCCAAATAGTTTGTGAACGAGCCGTATGAACGGGGATGCGGAGCCTCCTTTCCGAGCCTGCCCTTTGGAGAATAAACGCTGCCGTCGGTAATTACCATTGCCAGAGGGTCGTTCAGAAGAAGCCTGAGGTTGTCTTCCTTCATTGCAAAGCCGGCCATATTTACTCCGAGTTTTTCGCTCTGAAGCAGATACTTGATGATTTTCCACTCGTCCTTTCCGGAAATCTGGCAGCACTCATTCAGGTACTTGCCAGTGTATTTTTCGTTGCCTGGAGCAAAGCATGCGGCTATGAGAATACATTCAGGACCGCCGAGCCTCTTTACCCTTCCGAGAGCGTACTCGCGGATAATCTTTTCGGTAGCAGGATTCTCCAGCCTTGCCAGAATTTCCTTGGACGAACCCTGCCTCTGGGCCAGAGGAATGAAGCAGTCCAGACCGGTGGAGAAGGCCGTGTAAGGATAACGGTCAAAGTGGATGTCCATACCGCTGTCAACTGCATCGTGTATGAGTTTGAGCATATTGGGAACCTTGTGCCAGTTGTTCTGGTTCTGGGCCTTCAGGTGAGAAATTTCCAGCCTTGCTCCGGACTGTCTTGCAAGAGAAATTGCCTCAGCGATGGCTTCTTCCACTCTGTCGTCTTCGTTTCTCATGTGGATGGCATAGAGCGCATCGTGCTTTGCCACAACTTTCAGCAGGGCTATGAACTCTTCTGTCCTGCCGTATGAGCCAGGAGTGTATTCCAACCCGAAGGAAAGACCTACTGCCCCCATTTCCAGCTGCTTGTCAAGGATGTAGCACATCTTCTTGAGCTGCTCCGGAGTGGCCGGAACATCGTTATCGCCAACAACTATGTGGCGGAGTTCTCCGTGGCCCACATAACTTGCATAGTTGATTCCGATAGTGTTCTTTCTGAGGGCATCGTAGAAACCGTCCACATTCTGCCAGAACGGATAACCGAACCTGAGGGTATGCTTTCTCTTTTCATACTCTTCATCGGAGAACGGGAACGGGCCGTAGCCGCAGTTTCCGCCTATGTCGGTGGTGATGCCCTGATGTATCTTGCTGTCGCCCAGAGGAGCCTCAAGAAGATTGGTGTCTGTATGGCCGTGGATGTCTATGAATCCGGGGCATACGATTCTGTCGGTTGCATCAACCCAGTTGTTGCAGTTCTTGCCGAGTTTTGCTATGGCTGAAATTTTGCCGTCTCTTATACCCACATCAGCCCTTACAGGCTCAGCGATTTCTCCGCTGTAAACCAAGCCGTTTGCAATGATGGTATCGAACTTTTCCCGGGTGGAAAAACCCTGAGCAAAAGCGCTGGAAGCAAATGCCTTGCCCGTAACTGCGGCCAACGAGGCTGCACCTCCCAAAATCACTGAGGTCTTGAGGAAGTTTCTTCTGGAAATACTCTTCTGGTTGTCTTTGGTTTCCATATATGAAATTTATTTACCGTCAAATTTAGCAAAAAAGTTTCAGTTGGCACTGGCTTCCAATCCGTCCGACATCCATACGGCCAGTGAATCTGCAATGCTGTATATGAGCAAAGCCTCTATGCCGTCTGTGGCCATGACGGCTTCCCTGGCCTTGTCAAAGCCCAGCACCATCAGATAGGTTGCATAGCCGTCGGCAACCGTGGCGTTATCCGCTACCACAGTGGCACTCAAAAGATTATGCTCTACCGGATGTCCGGTCTTGGGATTTATGGAATGAGATATCTTCCTGCCGTCCTTGATGTAGAACTTCCGGTAGTCGCCGCTGGTAACCAGCCCTTGATCTGTTATCCGGACAACGGCCTGCACATAGGCTCCCGGAGAGTTGTTTCCGTCTGTAGGGCGGTCTATTCCCACATTCCACTTTGCACCGGACGGATTTACGCCCTT
Source organism: uncultured Bacteroidales bacterium (assembly GCA_937899055.1). Taxonomy (GTDB): domain Bacteria; phylum Bacteroidota; class Bacteroidia; order Bacteroidales; family UBA932; genus Egerieousia. The sequence goes on along the minus strand of CALBPX010000087.1, from coordinate 14,859 downwards.
GGCATAAACTTCTCCGCCCACTTCCACAAGATAGTTTAACACTCCCATTTCCTCCAGCTTTGCCCCCAGATAATCAGATGTATATCCCTGAGCTATGGCGTTAAAGTTCAACTTGCAACGAGGGTCGTCGCGGAAAATTACTATACTGTCTGCACCGCCGCTGCCTTTGAGGACTTCTGCTCTGAAATGCTCCATGCCCACAAAGGCCAGAACGCTGTCTATCATAGGCTCAGTAACATCGGTTCCGGTCTTGAAGCCAAAGCCCCAGAGGTCAAAAAGCGGAGCTGCCGAAGCGTCAAACAGCCCATCCGAAACTTCATACATCTTCTTGGAAGCCAGAAAATTGCCGTAAAAAATACCGTCCACCTGTTCTCTCCCCTCCTCATTGAACGCCGTAAGAACAGAAGCCTTGTTGTATCCGCTTACAGAAAAATCTATCCGCTCCAGACAGGCGTTAATGCTGTCTCTTACAGCGGTAAAGGAAGAGTCTCCTACAACTGCGGGCTGAAACACTATGTGAAAGGTAGTTCCCTGAGTTGTTCCGTCAATCGTATAGTACCTGTTTCCTCCCCTATTGCAGGAAATCAGCAGAAGGGCACTCAGAACGGCACAGGCCGCCAATATCAAATGGCCCGTTATTTGAGAGTGTGGAGTATCTTTCATCGCAGAGATTTTATGGGTTAAAGTTACATATTACTTTGCACATTTTTATTAAATTTGTGCGATATATCGGTTTTTTGAAGATGAGAAAAAGTTTAAGATATCTTGCTCTGACGGTCTTGGCCGCAGCTATTATGGCTTCGTGCCACAAGAAGGACGAAGAAAAGGATTATATGTCGGGGAACATGGAGCCGGGCATACCTGCCTACAAGGTGTGCGGCACCACCTGTATAGGCCATACCGGAGGAATTACCACTCCATCGTCCGGAGTAAAATACTATTGGACAGATAGTTACCATACCTCAGACACAACCTGGCGGAATGCAGGAGAGGCCTTCTATTTTATAGTTCCCGACAGCCTTGCCAAATATTCCGTAACAGAAACCGCAGTTGCCGACGGCTATTACAACGATCTTTACGTTTCTTATGTAACGGCCATCATGCCCTGGCTGGGAGGTTCGGTAGTGGGGCTTCCGGAGCCTAAAGACTCCATTCAGGATGCCAGAGACGATCAGTTCTACCATATTGTAGATGTTGGTAATCTGCTGTGGTTTGCAGAAAACCTCAACTACTACAGTTCCGGAAGCGGATATGAAGGCGCAGACGACATAGGCCTGGTTCTGGGCAGGCTTTACACCTGGAAGGAAGCAACCCTTGGAGAAAGCAAGAGCGGCCTGGGTGAGGGGCCTCAGGGTATATGCCCCGACGGTTGGACGGTTCCTACCAACGAGGACTGGGAAGACCTTGCAAAGGCACTCAGCGGCGAAGAGCATCCGTTCCTTTCCAGATGGCCCGGTGTGGGCAACTATGTAATGAGTGCCGCAACCTTCAACTCCGACAGATTCTGGCCTTACAGCGTAAATACAGACCTTAAGAACTCCGTGGGCTGGAACGCCCTTTCAGCTGGTATGAGCCAGCACCAGCATCATAACTTCTCCGGACTGCTGTCATACGCCTACTTCTGGAGTGCCACAGAAAGAGATTCTGACAACGCATATTACAGATATCTGTACTTTGACCTTTCGGACTTTCCGTTCAACTATACGGAAAAAGATGCTCCCGGGTTCTCGGTACGCTGCGTAAAGAAAAAGTAAATACTTGATAATCACTTAAAAAAAAATAATGTAATATGAAAAAGCTTGGATGTTTGGGCATCATTCTGATTGCCGTCATAGCCTTGGTTCTTTGGGCCCTTGGAAAGTACAATTCCCTTGTAAGAGAGGACGAAACCGTAAACAACGCATGGGCTAATGTAGAAAGCCAGTATCAGAGAAGGGCCGACCTCATACCTAATCTGGTAGAAACCGTAAAAGGATATGCGGAGCACGAAAGCGAAACCTTGCAGAACGTAATTGAAGCAAGGGCAAAGGCCATCAGCGTTACCGTAGATCCCAACAACCTCACTCAGGAGTCTTTGAACCAGTTCCAGCAGGCTCAGGGAGAACTCAGCAGCGCACTCGGCAAACTTCTGGTTTCTGTAGAGCGTTATCCTGACCTGAAAGCCAACCAGAACTTCCTGGAACTTCAGAGCCAGCTCGAAGGAACAGAGAACCGCGTGAACAATGCCCGCAATGAATTCAACGAAGCCGCACGGAATTATAACACCATGGTCCGCAAGTTCCCTGCCAACATTGTAGCTTCTATATTCGGCTTTGGCAACAAGGCATATTTCAGTGCAGCAGAAGGAGCTGCAGAAGCACCCAAGGTTCAGTTCTAACTCAGCGGAACGTGTTCTTCCAACACAACAGACTGATCAGAAAATCTGAGGAAAGGAGTATTGTTTCGGCTATCAAAGAAGCCGAAAAGAATACTTCCGGGGAAATCCGTGTACACATAGAAAACAAATGTCCGGACCAAAACCCTATTACAAGGGCCATTGTAATCTTTGATGCACTGGGTATGTTCGACACTGCCCTGCGCAATGGAGTGCTGATTTACATCTCTCTCAAGTCCAGAAAGTTTGCCATCATCGGCGATACCGGCATAAATGCCGTAGTCAGTCAGGATTTCTGGGATTCGGCAAAGGCCATTCTTGAGGAGTATCTGAAAAAGGGAGAAGTTGCGGAAGGCATCAGGCGGGCTGTGCTGCAGACAGGCATCATACTGAAAGAACATTTTCCATATCAACAGGACGACATAAACGAACTGCCGGATGAAATCTCCTACGGAAAATAGAACAGGCTTTGCCTTTGCTTTACTGCTGGCAATCATGTTGTCAGCAAGTCCGGCCTTTTCTCAGAAGGAAGAGACACTCAGCCACTTATATCCGGCATCTGAAGACAATGCCGACTCCTTGAACAGCCGCTCACGTGCGGCAGCAGAAAAGACTCTTCAGGATGTTGCCTTAATCAGAGACAAGGATGGTAATCTGATTGCCACTTCCTGGGGTCCTACAACCGCTACGGAAGTTTATACTCCGGCCTCATCGCAGAGCCTTAAAAATGCAAAGGAAGCTTACCGGAAGGCAAAGAAAAGCGGTCAGACCGTACCTGAGAGGCCCTACCCTCCCCGGCTTGTGAACGATTTTACGGGCATTCTCACAGATGCTCAAGTTGCTGCCCTGACGGCCCGTTGCAACGATTTTGCCAACAAGACTTCCACTCAGGTTGCCATTGTGATTATCCCATATCTGGGAAACATTTCAAGGGCAGACATGGCCTACCGGATTGGCAGCAGCTGGGGTGTGGGCCAGAGCAAGTTTGACAACGGCCTGGTCTTTCTTGTAAAGCCCAAGGTTGCAGACGAATCTGGAGAAGTTTTCATAGCCCCCGGAAAGGGGCTGGAACCTGTTCTTACAGATGCTTTTACCAAGAGAATTGTTGAGCTCAGGGTAATTCCGGCATTCAAGAACAACGACTATTACAACGGCATAAACGACGCCCTGAACATCATATTTCCGGTAGCCGCAGGAGAAATTTCCACAGATGAATTTGCCTATGAAGAAGCTGATGACGCCGCACTGGCAGTGTTGTTTGCCATTCAGATTCTGGTATTTATACTGATAATAGTCTTGGCCGGCAGAGGCAACAAGAACAACAACTACGGCAGCGGAAACCGCAGAGGAAACAGCTTTACCACCGGCTATGTACTGGGCAACATTCTGAGCAGCCTCAACAGCGGAGGTTTTGGACGCGGTTCCAGCTCCGGAGGCGGCTGGAGCGGCGGAGGTTTCGGCGGCTTCGGCGGCGGTGGTTTCTCCGGCGGCGGGGCAGGCGGAAGCTGGTAGTCTAAAGCTTGAAAGACTCCAGGGATGCCAGAGCCAGCGCCAGATCTTTTTCTGCCTGGAGCTTTTTCTCAAACGCAGAAAAGAAATAATCCATTTCCAGAAGGTAGTTCAACAAAGACAGTTCTCCGCCTTTACATGCCTTGTACAGGAGTTCGTCTCCCCTGCCCACAGAAAACAGATTACCGTATTCGGCCACTGTCTTTTCAAGTGCAACAGCCTTTGAATGAAGCATCTTCAGCTGCATGTAATATTGCAGGGCCGCATCATCGAGTTCTTTCTGGGCACTCAGCACCTCGGCACGGGCCACATTCACCCGTCCTCGGTTTTCCCACAGAGGAATTCGCAGGCCCACCGTAACTCCGCTGAACTTTTCCGGCCCTACATATTCTCCTGCAAAACCCACCGAAAAACTCGGCAGCGAACTGCGGCGGCTCACAAGAACCTCTTGTTGAGCCTGACGCACTCTGGATTCGAGATAGGACAGGGCCGGATTTTCTTCTTTTACGGAACTGTACCAAAGGTCAAAGTCCTGAACTATAGGCGGAAGGATATAGACCGAATCCTCAAGTGCCAGAGGCTGCCCGCCGTTCATGGCCGCAAGAGAAGAAAGCAGGGCCTCTCGTTCTGCCTCTGCTCTGGACAGTTCCGCACGCATGTTGGAAAGGTTCATCTGAGCCTTGTTGTACTCCAGGATATTGGTCTGGCCCTTATCCAGCATTATCTTGTGGGCCTCGGCTATGAGGCGGGCGCTGTTCAACTGCCGTCTGTAAAGGTTTCTGAGCGCATTGTAATACACTGTTTCCAGGCACGTCTGTTTGGCGGTCAGCAGAATTTCCAATCGCTGAGCCTTATAAGCCATTTCCAGAGAATTGTCTTTAAGAGCCTGAAGGTCTCGCTTGGAGGCATAAAGCGACGGAAAGTCAAAAGACTGGCTGACGCTTACATTCTTCTTTGCAGAAGGGCTGCCCCACATATATCCGAACTCAGCCTGAGGATCAGCAAGCTTGTTGGAGAGGCGGTTTTCCGCCCTGGCCGCATCGGTCTTTGAGCGAAGGCTCTGCAATGCAGTGTTGTTCTCCTCTATCTGGCTGAGTATCTTATCTATACTGCTTTGGCTGTAGAGCTGGACTGCAGCCAGCAGGGCAGCTGACATTATCAATAATCTTTTCATGACTGAGTTTCGGATTTTCTTTTCTTGTACTTTTCGTAAAGCAAAGGCATTACGAATATGTTCAGCAATGTTGAGGTTATAAGCCCTCCCAGAACCACTATTGCCATGGGGCTCTGAATTTCGTTTCCCGGCTTGTCTGAATTAATGATCAGAGGAATAAGGGCAAAGGCCGAAGTTAGGGCCGTCATGAGTATAGGATTGAGCCTGTCGGCGGAACCCCGTACCATGGTTTCTTTCAGAGCTACGCCCTGCTGTTGGAGATGTTCATACCTGGATATGAGCAGAATGCCGTTCCTTGTGGCTATTCCGAACAGGGTAATGAAGCCTATTATGGACGGAATGCTCACTACCGCCGAAGTCAGAAATACCGCCAGCACGCCGCCTATCAGAGCCAGCGGAAGACTGCATAGAACAAGCACGGACAAAGACGCTTTCCTGAATTCTCCCAGCAGCAGGAAGAATATTATAATCAGCGACAGGACAGTGGCAACGGCAAGGGTTCTGGAAGCAGACCGGGCACTTTGGAACTGCCCTCCGTACTCTATCATATAGCCCTCCGGAATGGTGATGTTGTTTTTGATTCTTTGCTTTATGTCTTCCACCACACTGGTTACGTCCCTGCCAGAAACGTTTGCGGAAACAACCAGTTTGCGTTGTACGTTTTCTCTGGATATGGTATTTGGACCGCCGGCGGAAACTATCTGAGCAACAGCTTCGAGCGGAACTTTCTTACCGTCTTGCCCATCTATGAGCGCCTTGCCTATGTCTTCCTGTTTCTGGGTGTAGTCGCCGCTGATTTTCATAACAAGGTCAAAGCTGCGCTGACCTTCGTAGATATCGCCCACCTTCAGACCGGAGAAGGCCGTATTTACAAAGTTGTTGAACTGTTCCATGCTTATTCCGTAGCGGGCCAGGGCCATGCGGTCTGCCCTAATCTGGAGCTGCGGGGTTTCCGTCTGCTGCTCTACCGAAAGGTCAACAAGGCCTTCAACATCTGCTATGGCAGCCTTTATCTGATTGCCCATCATAAACATACGGCTTATATCGGGGCCGAATATCTTTATGGCTATGGCAGCACGGGTTCCGGTAAGCATGTGGTCTATCCTGTGCCCCAGAGGCTGACCTATGGTGGCGGCAATTCCGGGTATGGAAGCCATGCACCGCCTCATATCGTTGAACACTTCCTCCCGGCTCCTTTTTCCGAGAGTGAACTGAACGTCAATTTCTGCACTGTTGGCAGACTGTGAATGTTCGTCCAACTCCCCTCTTCCGGTTCTTCTGGCCGTGGCCGTAACTTCCGGAATTTTAAGAAGTTCCTTTTCCACCAGATTGCCCAGGCTGTTACTCACTTCAAGAGAAACGCCTGGGGGTGCAACTGCGGCAATTGTAGCCGAACCCTCGTTGAAATCGGGGAGGAAACTCCGCCCCATAGAAATAAACAGAACTATGGAAAGAGCCAGCAGACAGGCCGTAATGCCCAGTATAGGTTTGGGAGAATTCAGCACCCTCCTGAGGGCAGAGGAATAAAGTCTTGTAAGACAGGCCGTAAGCCTGGGCTCCTTGTCTGTCTTTGAAAGATAGCTGTCAGAAGAAAGCAGCATACGGCACAGCAGAGGAGTAAGCGTCATAGCCACAAGCAGCGACATGAACAGAGAAATTATGTAGGTTATACCCAGCGGCTTGAGCATCCTGCCTTCCATTCCGGAAAGGAAGAAAAGCGGAATGAAGGCTACCATAATTATGAATGTGGCATTGAGTATAGACGCCCTTATCTCCTTGGATGCCTCATAAACCACATCTACCGCCTTAAGCCTTTCTTCCGCAGGCTTTTGCCTGTTCTGGCGGAGGCGTTTATAGACATTTTCAACATCTATTATGGCATCATCTACAAGAGAGCCTATGGCTATGCACATTCCGCCAAGAGTCATGGTGTTTATGTCCATTCCCAAAAAGTGCATCACAACCAAGGTTCCCAGCAGGGAAAGCGGAATGGCTATTACGGAAATGACGGTTGTACGGAAGCTGTTGAGGAAGAGTATGAGTACCAGAATTACAAACAGAGCCCCCTCCAGAAGCGCCCGGCCTACATTGTTTACAGAAGTTTCTATGAAGTCTGCCTGACGGAATATGTGGGTGTCCATCCTGACATCCGGAGGAAGGGAAGCTTTGATTTTCTCAAGGTTGGCCTCTATCTTTTCCGTAACTTCCAAAGTGTTGATGTTGGGCTGCTTGGATATGGAAAGTATGACTGCCGGAGAGGCGTTCTGAGAAGCATAGCCCATTTTGGGAGCCGGAGCCGTTACCACATCGGCCACATCGGAGAGCACTACCGGGGTGTTCCCGCTCATTTTCACGAATGTGGAACCAAGTTCCTCCGTATTGCTTGTGCGGGCCATTCCCCTCAGGGCATATTCGTTGCCAAAATCTCTTATAACACCGCCGGAGGAATTGACGCTCAGGCTCCTGCCGGCAGATTCCAGGTCGGCAAGGCTTACCCCGTATGCATCCATCCTGCGCGGGTCTGCCACAATCTGGTACTGTTTGTAATTGCCGCCTATGACCGTAACCTGTGAAACGCCTCCGGTAGAAAGTACGGCCGGTTTTACAACCCAGTCTGCAAGGGTTCTCAGCTCCATCATGGAGGTAGTATCGGCCTGAAGCCCTACAAACAGAATTTCGCCCATTACGCTGGACTGAGGAGCCAGAACGGGCGTTACACCTTCCGGAAGAGTTCCGGAAAGAGAAACCATCTTTTCGCTTATTACCTGGCGGGCACGGAACACATCCATACCCCAGTCAAATTCCGCCCATACAAACGAATAGCCAAACATAGAGGCGCTGCGTACCCTGCGCACGTTTGTGGCACCGTTTACGGCGGTTTCTACAGGAAATGTAACAAGTGTTTCCACCTCCTCTGCCGCCATGCCCGGCACTTCTGTCATAATCACAACCGTTGGGGCGGTAAGGTCAGGAAATACATCCACATCCATCTGCCTTGCGGAGAATATACCTCCAAGGGCCACAAGCGCGGCTCCCAGCAGAACGGCAACCTTGTTCCTCAGCGAGAAACGGATCAAAGAATTTATGATGTTCATATCCGTTCCTCCTTAATGTACATGACCGGAATGGGCATCCAGCTTTCCGGTTGCCTGAGAAAGCTTTACAAGTATGGCTCCCTTGCCCACAACCCTTTCACCTTCCGAAAGGCCGGAAACTATCTCCCTGCGGCTGGCATCGGTTGAACCTATGACAACTTCTCTCTTTTCAAAAAGTTCCGGCGTAAGCTGCACAAAAACAAAGTAGTTCCCCATTTCTTCCACAACGCTTTCGGCCGGCACTGTAATGCCGAGTTTGCCGCCTTCTGACTTTATGTACATTTCTACAAACGTTCCGCTTATGAGCCCGCTGATGCTGCCAACCTGAAATGTTACCGGAATCAGCGGAGAAGAAGCCCCGGCGCTCTTGCCGTAAGACAGCAGCTTACCGCCTTTGTCTGCCAATTCCACAACTTCTCCGGACGGCAGCTTTATGTTTGCAGAAACAAAGTTTTCCAGGCATCGGTAGTATTTTGGTTGGAGTTCTGCCTTCAGATACAGGCTTCCGCCCTTGGATATGGTCATTACGCTCTGGCCTGTCTGCACAAATTCTCCGCTGCGCACAGCCATAGAACTTACATAGCCGCTTTGGGGAGATGTAACCCTCTGCTTTCCTGAAGAATAATTGCGTTTAAGATTATCGTATCTGGCCTTGGCGGTTTCGTAGTTTCTTCTGGCGGCAAGAAGATCCGACTCGGAAACTATCCGGTCTTCCGCCAAGGCTGCCTTGCGTTCATATTCGCTCTTAGCAAGATTGTATTCGCTTTCGGCCTGAGCCGCCATCAGAGATATGTTTCCGTCGTCCTTCAGGGCGCTGTTATCCACCGTAAACAGAAGTTCACCGGCGGCAACTTTCTTTCCTTCAACCACGGCGTCCGAAGCAAAGGTAACCACTCCGGCTACAGGAGAGCTGATTACCCTTTCATCTGCCAGAGAGGGCAGCACCTGAGCCATGGTTCTTACAACCTCGGACATCGGGCCCAGTTTGCAGACTTCGGTAGAAAAGTCTGTCTTCCAGCTCTGTTCCTTGGTAAAGGTTATGGCATTGCTGTTTTTGACCTGTGCTGCATGGGCAGCCTTTTCTGCAGAATCTTCATCGGCGAATACTTTTACAGGAAAAGAAAACACCTGCCCGCTCTGCTGCTCAGACGACAGCGCAAAGGTCAGCGTGCCTTCACCTGCTTTTGAAGGACTGAAGCAGAAGCGGTAGATTCCAGGAGAGGATTCCTCTGCAACCTGCTCCAGAGTCTGCCCGGCAATACTAAGGGTTGCCTTAAGATATTTATCCGAGAACGGCTTGTACTCCGGCAACTTTGTAATATGGGCGGTAATGTTTCCGGTCTTGGAGCAGACCATGGGTTCGGCCTCAGCAAAGAGTTCGTAACTGTCTGAATAATCCGTCAGAAGAAACGCCTCGGTAAGGTGTTCTTCTGTATTTTGGCTTTGACATCCTGCAAGCATAACGGCAGGAAACATCAAAGCAATAATTGCTTTTCTGAATTGCATTTGTGTTGATTTTGTGTTACCGACTTCGTTTGATAAAAGAACTCAAAAGTCAGCACACAGGAGGAGCTCTCAGGCCGAAAGGCAGAACAACCGCCTCCGGAAGAACCGGAACAGTCTGCCTTATGTAAGATACAGTAGCTGAAACGGAAGGATCAGGAGCTTCCGAAGAAGAAACCGCCTCGGCAACGGCTGGCTGCTGCAAATCTTCACAGATAGAACCGTTGTCTTTTGCAAGAAAGATGTCTGCCTCTGCTATGATACAGTCTTCCGGATGGCTTTCTTCCTGACTGTCAAGAGGACAGCCGTCCGTATCCTGGTGGGTTTCAGCAAAAAGCGAGTTTACCACTATGGCCTCCACTCCGTGATGGTGGTGGGGAACAAGCACGTGGGACATAAGCGCCACGCTTGCCGCCAGTACAAACAGTATGGAAACTCTTCTTTTCATCAGAAGCAAATATAGCAAATTTATCTTATTGTCTTAAGGTTGGGCCTCTTGCCCCAGCCCGAATAAACCGTATTCTGATCTTCTTTGGTAATCTTGACATTGCGGTTGACGGGCCGGTCTTCATCGTTGAGCGAATGGCTCATGAGCCAGTCGTAGATCTTTGGCATGTAAAAGTAACGTGCAAGATATGAGTGCGATGCACCTATAAGCCACTCGTACCTGAGCCTCGATGCCAGATGCTTGCTTTCCAAATCTTTGACTATTGCCTGAGAAGCTTTTACGCTCACCAGCTTGTCGGCAGTTCCGTGGATGATCCAGAGCGGAACCTGCCCCATGTTGCTCACGTCTTTTGCCGTAGTTCCACCGCAAAGGGCTACAGCCGCAGCCACTCTTTCAGGTTTTGCGGCAACAAAATCCAGGGTTCCGTATCCGCCCAGGCTCATGCCCAACACATATACTCTTGCCGTATCGTAGGGGTATTCCACCTTGAGCCAGTCAAGTATCTTGCACAGCTTGTCCGGATTCCACCATTCGCCCGGGTTCTGCGGAGCCACTACAAGGGCCTGGATATGCCTTCCGCGTTCCATGCAGTCTATGCTTCCATATCGCCGAACCTTTTCCAAATCGTGTCCGCACAGGCTCTTGCCATGAAGGAAAAGCACCAGCGGAGTATCTTTGCAAAGTGTGTCTTTACTGTCATATCCGGCAGGAGTATAGATCCAGAAATTATAGCTGCCCTCCACCTTATTGCGCATGGCCCTCAGAACAGGTTCGCGGGCCTTCATCAGGCTGTCCTTAACCGCAGCCCTGTGCAGGCTGTCGGCCCTGAGGCTGTCTGCAACGGCCTTGATTCTCAGGCTGTCGGCCTCAGTTTCAAGCCTTACGAACCGTCCTTGAGACAGTCCTGAAACCGGAAGCCATAACAACATACACAGAACCAGCACTATATTTTTCAAATCTTTCATGAGGGCAAAGTTACCTAAAATCTCCTACTTAATCACGAACTTGTAGATGCCGTTGACCCTGGAGCCTACAACTGCGGCGTTTCCGGCCACGGTGGGCGAGGATTCGAAATTGTAGGCCACTTTGCGAGAATGGATTACTTTACCGCTCTTAGCTTCAATAAGATAGATATATCCTCCTCCATCGCCGGTAAAGATGTACATACGGTTTTCATTGTCGTAAAAGGCCACCGGTGAAGACCAGCAGAAATTGTGGAACGGAACGCTGTAGATTATGCTTCCGTCGGTGGCAGACAGGGCCATGAGCTCTCCCATGGCTTTGGAAGCCCTGTTACGGCAAACATTTGCAAATATCATATCTGAGCAGTCTCCGCCGCCTGGAAGCGGGGTGGAATACATTCCGCCGTCCAGTACTTTTCCGCCCAGGTCTATCCTGGTGCAAGGAATCTTCTGCTCCCATACCGTGCTTCCGTCCAATGCATTAAGTTTCATAAAGTAGCATACTCCTTTCATACCCTGGCGGTCAACTTCGCTGGCGGCATAGATGTATGGCCTTCCGTCTTCTATGCGGCAAACCACCGTGCCATCCGAATCGTCGTGATTGTAATAATGCCATACCGGCTTCATGGTATTGAGGTTGATACACAGGACATTTCCTGCATTATCCTGAAACCAGCCATAGTTTCTCCAGATGGCTATGCTGGATTCTATCCCGGGTGCCGCTCCGTTTACCTTGTATCGCAGAGTTTCCAGAAGGCGGAGATTTCCCTGCGCTCTCTCAAACTTGTAGATACTGCCGTTTTCACCCGGCCAGATAAGATAACTTCCTGCCACAACGGGTGAGGAGTCAAACGCTCCCCAGCTGCGCCATGCCTTTGAGTCCGTAAACTTGAAAGCTATCTTGTGCTTGAGAAGATCCACACACAGAAGCCCCATAGGAGTGCTTCTGGAAACGCCCTGCCCTATGTAGAGGTTCTTCAGCTCCGGGTCAAGGCTCGGCGATCCTTTTATTGTGTTCTGCACGTCAAGGTCGGGCCTGGTACGCTTTCCGGTGTTGAAATCCAGAAAGTAAGCCTTTGCGTTCAGCGATGTAAAAATAATTTCCTCCCCTGCATTTGCCGCCAAGTCTTCTGCCCCGCCACCGAAAGCATCATTTGTCAGGACCCCTGCCTGACGGAAAGCCTGAACATCCTCACCGCTCCATCTTACATATATCGGCTGGCCGGTCCAACCTGTTCCTCCGCCCCAGTTTCCCATTCTGGTATTGAAATTATCTTCCGGAGTGTTGAACTGCCAGGCTATCTCAACCGTGTCCGGCCTGTGGTCCAAACGTCCTCCAAAAGAGGCATCGCGGAGCATATTCCTCCTGAAGGTAAATGACGAGAAATCAGATTCATATCTGTCTTTCACATCCAAAAGGAAGTGATCCAGGCTGTCTGTCTTTTCCACAACAAAATGTACCGTCTGGACAGATTGGTATGCAGTATCCGGCAGGAACAGTTCTTCCAGCGGAATTTCTTTTACGGCCTCATCCTTTGTTCTGTCCGGATTTTCAGCACCGTCCGGTCTGTTTTTGCAGCCAGCGGCAGACAGCAGTGCAAGCATCATTATGAAACAGGCCAAAAATGACATGTTGTTTTTCATGTTCTTGTGGTTTTATCAGGTTTTTCTGTTTTGTTAGGTTCAATTTGCTAAATTTGTGCTGGTTCTTGAATAACGGAAAACACAAACTGATTGCAAAGATAATCATATATGGAAAACTTTAAGGAACGCCTGGCTGCGTTAAGGAGGTCTCTTTGACTATGACGGTAAGGTCAAGGAGATAGAAGAAAAGGAAAAGATTACTACAGCCCCTGGATTCTGGGATGACGCCAAGGAAGCTGAAGCTTTTGTCAAGAAACTTTCCGGCCTGAAATTCTGGGTAAAGGAACTTGACAGCCTCAAGGGCGAAGGAGAAGACCTTGAGGTACTGAAGGAGATGGAAGCCTCTGAGGAAGAGGTTGCACAGGCAGAAAATGCCCTGGAAAAGCATCTGGAAGACATAGAGTTCAAGAGTATGCTTTCAAACGAGGGTGATAACTTAGGTGCCCTTGTAAAGATAAATTCCGGAGCGGGAGGCACCGAAGCCAACGACTGGAGCGAGATGCTCATGAGGATGTACTCCAGATGGGGAGAGAGGAACGGCTACAAGGTAACCGTCACCGATCTTCTGGAAGGCGATGAGGCCGGCATAAAGTCCGTAACCCTCCAATTTGAAGGAGATTACGCCTACGGCTACCTCAAGGCAGAAAACGGAGTGCATCGTCTGGTAAGGATATCGCCGTACAACGCTCAGGGAAAAAGGCAAACCACATTCTCATCCGTATTCGTATATCCTCTTGTAGATGAAAGCATAGAAATTGTCATAAACCCGGCCGACTTGGAATGGGATACTTTCCGTTCTTCCGGAGCAGGAGGCCAGAACGTGAACAAGGTGGAAACCGGTGTTAGGGTAAGGCACATCCCTACGGGAATTGTTGTGGAAAACACCGAAACCCGCTCCCAGCTGGACAACCGCCAGAATGCCTTGAGAATCCTCAAGTCTCACCTCTACGAACTGGAACTCCAGAAGAAAAGGCAAAAGCAGGCAGAACTCGAAGGCCAGAAGAAAAGAATTGAATGGGGCAGCCAAATCCGCTCATACGTCCTTCACCCTTACAAGATGGTCAAGGACCTCCGCACAGGAGTTGAGACTGCCGATACCCAGGCCGTTCTGGACGGAGACCTCAACGAGTTTATGAAAGCCTTCCTCATGGGCAAGAAAAGAGGCGACAAGGACATCAAAGAAGACCTTGAATAACACATAGTTGCAATACCGAAATCCTATAAGTAACAAACAACATAAATACATACAGACATGACATTCAAGTACGCACCAATGTTCCAGCTTGGTGAAGACACCACGGAATACTACCGCATCCCCGGTTCGGAAAAATTAGTTTCCACCGCCCTTTTCGAAGGACATAAAATACTGAAGGTTAAGCCCGAAGCACTTACGCTGATAGCTCAGCAGAGTTTCCACGACTGCGAGTTCATGCTGCGCCGCTCCCATAACGAGCAGGTGGCCGCCATACTCAACGACCCCGATGCGAGTGAGAACGACAAATATGTAGCCCTGCAGTTCCTGCGCAACGCCGAGTGCTCCGTGAAGGGCGTGCTGCCTTTCTGCCAGGATACCGGTACCGCCATAATCCACGGCGAAAAAGGTCAGCAGGTATGGACAGGCTTTGAGGACGAAGAAGCCCTCAGCCTCGGCGTGTTCAACACCTACACCAGGGAGAATCTACGTTACAGCCAGAATGCTCCGCTGGATATGTACAACGAGGTTAACACCAAGTGCAATCTTCCCGCACAAATTGACCTGGAAGCAGTTGAGGGTGATGAATACCGCTTCGTTATGGTGGCAAAAGGCGGCGGCAGCGCCAACAAGACCTATTTCTACCCCATGACCAAGGCCACTATCCAGAACGAAGGCACCCTGCTTCCTTTCCTGGTTGAGAAGATGAAGACTCTGGGCACTGCGGCCTGCCCTCCATACCACATCGCATTCGTAATAGGCGGCACATCCGCAGAGAAGAACCTCCTGACCGTAAAGCTCGCCAGCATAAAATACTACGACGGTCTTCCCACCACGGGAGATGAAACCGGCCGCGCCTTCCGCGACATTGACCTGGAGCAGAAACTGCTGAAGGAGGCGCAGAAGATAGGCCTCGGAGCCCAGTTCGGCGGCAAGTATCTGGCCCACGACATTCGGG
>CALBPX010000086.1 GCA_937899055.1 uncultured Bacteroidales bacterium | reverse complement strand
TTTACTCAGCGATATCCATGCTGCGTCTTTTCCTTGTGGACAGTTTTGTCAATGAGAACAAGGCCTTGGTACTGCTTATAGGAGGCATCGTGATTACTCTTATTGGCATCAGGGTCTATATGAGCAATCCGGTAAGGCAGATTAAGCAGAAGAAAAAGTCCTCAGGAGGGCTTACTGACATGTTGGAATCTCTGGCTATGACCATTACCAACCCGGGCTCCATATTCCTGATTTTGGCTATGTTCACTCTGGTGAGGCTGGATATGTCCATATTTTCGGAAGAGGAATCTACAAGGGCCGTCTTCATTGTTCTGGCGGCAATTTTTTTAGGTTCAGCCCTCTGGTGGTACTTCCTCAGTACAATAATAAATATCTTCAGGAAAAGGTTCCGCCTGCATCAGCTGATTGTCATAAACAAAATATCAGGAATAGTCATCGCCGTTCTGGGAGTCATATCGTTTGGCGAAGGTTTGTTCCTGATATTCAAGCAGTACATAATGTAGTGGAGGTGAGCGGAGTCGAACCGCTGTCCAACAAGACCACCAACCGGTTTTCTACGTGCTTATCCTTGGTTTGATTTTCGTCTGAAACCCCGCCCCAAAGCAGGCATGGCCACAGCTTATCCTTTAAATCTTAGAAGGCGTTAAAGGAGTCTGCCTCCGCATTCTTCTTTAGATGATACCCCATATGCCGGAGCCAAGAAGACAGAAATTCCGGCGGGATACTCGTCCGAGGCACCTTGTGCCTCAAGGATTAAGCGTGTCTGCTTGGCAGATTACGCAGCGAGTCTGACATTAGTGTTGCCAATTAATGGCTGAAAGTCTGAGATTTACGAGCTGGCTTCCAGAGCTCGGCACGCTTGCCGATCAATTAATCAAGTGTCAAAACCAGAACACCCCCGGCATCCGCATCCTTCAGTGCGGGCAGCAAATTTATAAAAGTTTCTCAAACCGCAGCCTGCTTTTTCTCGGTTTCCGCAGTCTGTGGCTCGGATGAGGCTTCATCTACAAGGTAGAGCAGGTTCTTGAATGTAATTCCGCTGTGTGAACTCAGTCCTATTTCGCAGGTGCGGCTTGTTGCATAGCCTTCCGAGCATCCTTCCACCTGATTGCGGAGGTCTCTGAGCCCCCAATCGTTGAGTTCCGGAGTAAAGAAGCCCTTGTCCCCGGCAAAGCCGCAGCAGTTGGTGTCCATGACCTTCACTCTCCGTGCGCATTGCTTTGCTATTTCAACTATGGTGGAATCAACCCCAAGCTTCTTGGATGTGCACACTGCAAACACGGCAACACATCTGTCCAGTTTCCTTATGTTGAGGTTAGGCAAGAGGAACCGCTTTGCAAACTCAGCAGGTTCATATAGCGTAAGGGCATCTCCAAAGTTGGACTTCATAGTGTAGAGGCAGGGCGTCATATCGCAGACTACGGGCAGCTTGCCGCCTTCGGAGGCCTTGAGGAGTTCTTCCAGAAGGGCATCGCTGAGTAACTTGCCGGCTTTGACATAACCTTTGCTGGAGAAGGCCATTCCGCAGCAGAGCTTCTTCATGTTGCCGGGATATACGATATCGTATCCGGCCTTGCGTATAAGTTTGTCCATCAGCTGGGTAAGAACAAGAGAATCGTGATATTCCCGGCCGTTGCCCATGGAGCGGGTAAGGCAGCTCGGGAAATACACAACCCGGCCCTTTGAGCCCTCGGTCTGGGTGCTCCTGGCCTTTCTCATGCTACGGTTTCCGTCAGGGAAACTCGGTGTCCACTTGGGTATGAGCCCACAGGTAATCCACCTTGCGGCAGAGGCCAGGGCTCCCATGACTTTCTTGCCAAAGGCCAGCCTCATGAAATATGTTACGGTCCATGCAGCCCTCATCCACCATACGGCCCTGTTCCAGTTGCCGGCAAGAGTTGCGGCCCGGTTTTCCTGAGCGGGCGTATGGTTCTGATGCCTTAGCTCTTTTGTCATTTTGCCGTTGTCCACCTTAACGGGGCAGGCTACGGCGCACAGGCTGTCGGTGGCGCAGGTCTGTTCTCCTATGTACTTGAAAGTCTTTTTCATCTGGGCAAGGTCCGCCTGGTTGGTTCCGGTCTTTTCCAGACGGGCCATTTCGCGGTAAGCTACCACCCTCTGCCTCGGAGAAAATGTCAAACCCTCTGAAACACAGTTCTTTTCGCAGAAACCGCACTCCATACACCTGTCTATCTCGGGGCTTGTCTGAGGGCAGGGCTTGAGGTTCTTGATATGGGCGGCCGGGTCTGGATTGATTATCACTCCCGGGTTCAGTATGCCCTTGGGGTCGAACAGCCGTTTGATTTCCTTCATCATAGCATAAGCCTGCTCTCCCCATTCCTTTTCAACAAACGGAGCCATGTTCCTTCCGGTACCGTGTTCGGCTTTGAGGGAACCGTCGTATTTATTGACCACAAGGTCGGATACATCGTCCATCAATTTGGCATATT
The DNA here is from genome assembly GCA_937899055.1 of uncultured Bacteroidales bacterium. Classification (GTDB taxonomy): domain Bacteria; phylum Bacteroidota; class Bacteroidia; order Bacteroidales; family UBA932; genus Egerieousia. The sequence goes on along the minus strand of CALBPX010000086.1, from coordinate 10,314 downwards.
TTTTCAGTTCTTCCTCGTTGCCGAAGTCTTGGTTGAACATAAAGTGAAGGTTTCCTGCAAGGGCGTGTCCGAAAAGCACGGCATCGCTGTAACCGTCTTTGTCAAAGAGGTTTCTGAGGTCCGTAACTGCTTCGGCGAGCCTCGGAACCGGAAAACAGATATCTTCTATGATTGCCGTAGTTCCGGCCTTCCTCATACCGGCCACCGTAGGCAGACATTCCTTCCTGACCTTCCACAGCGTGGCCTGCTGCTTTTCATCCAGCGTGAATTCGTAAGGAACCACCGTCTTGAAGGGCTCAAGGGCATCTGTAATTCTCTTGACCTTGCCAAGCAGACCTGGCTTGTCTTCCTCAGCGATTTCTACCAGCAGGCCGCAGGCTCCGTCCGGAAGGGTTTTGAGGAACTGGGGAACGCCGTCTGCGTTTTCTACGCTTCTTATGGAGGCCCTGTCTATGAGTTCCACTGCCGAAACCGGAAGCTGCTTGAGGATTTGAACGGCACTGCAAGCCTCGGCTATTGTAGGAAAGATTACAAGGGCCAAAGCCTTGAATTTCAGATTGTCAACCGTATGGTATGTAATGCCCGATATGAAGGCGAGCGTACCCTCGGACCCTATAATCAGGTGCTTGAGTATGTCTATTCCGTTGGAGTAGTCAACAAATGCGTTCAGACTGTATCCGGTGGTGTTCTTGATCTTGTATTTCCTCTCTATTCTTTCTTTGAGTACAGGGTCGGCGTTGATTTTTCTGGACATTTCTTCCAGGCCCTCCACAAGTTCCTTGTGCGATTCTCTGAAACGCTTTACAGAAAATCTGTCGGCCGTGTCCAGGTCTGTACCGTCAGGCATTATGATATGGATGTCGGCTACAGTCTTATAGGAGTTCTGGCTGGTTCCGCAGCACATTCCGCTGGCATTGTTGGCAGCTATTCCGCCAATCATGGCCGAGTCTATGGAAGCAGGGTCAGGGCCTATCTTCTTGCCGTATCGGGTAAGCAGGCGGTTGGCCATTGCTCCCCTTATGCCGGGTTCCAGACTTATGAGCTCGCCTCTGACAGATATGTTATAGTGTCTGAAGCCGTGGGTGCATACTACCAGTACGGAGTCTGAAATAGACTGGCCGCTGAGCGAAGTGCCTCCTGCCCTGAAAGTTACAGGAATATCCATATCATAGGCCGCCATCAGGATCTGCCTGACTTCAGGAGAAGAGCCGGCTCTTATCACAAGTTTTGGCACAAGGCGGTAGAACGATGCATCCGTTCCAAAGGCCAGCGTTGTCAGCGGATCGTGAAACATCCTCTCTTTTGGTATGAATTCCAGCATTTTCTTGTAGAATTCCTGATACTTTCCCGTAAGCATATCTTAAGTATTTAGTAGTTGTTTAATCCAGCAGGTGAGATATCTCCTCCGTCAGCATGTCTGCTTCCAGCCCCTTCTTTACCACATTGCCCTCAGGGTCAACTATAATAATCTGGGGTACGGAGTCAATATAGTAATAACTGCCAAGGCCGGCCGTTCCGTCTTTATCGCAGAGCTGCCTGAACTGCAGGTTGTTATCCGATATGTATTTAATCCATTGGCCGGTGTTTCCGCTTGCCAGAATGCCGGTAAAGCCTACCTTGCAGCGGTATTTTTCCCATGCCTGCCTTACTTCCTGCATTGCCTCCCTGCATATTCCGCAATTGGTTCTGTAAAAGAACAGAATCTGGTACCTGCCGTCTTTAAGCAGAAGGTCTGCAGGGTCTCCGCCAGGGGTGTAGAGCCTGAGGTTCTCCGCCCTGCTTCCTGGTCTGTTCATATCGTGCCCCCTGACAAAACTCCTTGCTGCTTCTACAAAGGATGTGTCGTCCCACATCTGGGGAACGGTGAGGATATATTTTTTTGCAAGATGAATGGCGGCCTGGTTGTTAGGGCTGTAGTCGTTGAAATAAAGGTAGGTGAAGGTATGCCTCAGCAGCCGGTTGAAGTTTTCCCTGGAAGTTGCCGCTCCCTGGCAGATCTGTTCAACCAGAGCTATGCGGCTGGCCGTCTCTGCCTCATCATCCGGCAGTTCCTCGTTTTCAGAGTAGAACGGAACCGGAAATATCTGTTCAAGATAGTCGTAAGACTTCTGGGTACTCAGGTCTTCGTCTTCCAGGATTCTGGACAGGGTGGAGGTCAGAATACCTCTTCCTATTATCCTCTGCCCTTGGTTCAGGAGGAACATCTTTGGGGTGCTCACCACTCCATAATCTACAGGAAAACGGCTGGAGCGCTCAATGTCGGCCGTATGTATCCAGTTTACAGAAGCATTGGAGCACGAAAAATTCTCCCGGACATAGTTTTTCCAGGCGGCGGAGTCTGTTCCGGTATATACCGTATAGACATTCAGAGGCAGATAATAGTGGTTGCTGCCGCAGGTGTCCAAAAACTCCATAAGTTTGGGAGTTTCTTTCTTGCAATAGTCGCAATCGTCTGAGTAAAAGTAAATTACAGTGTAACTTCCGGTGGTCTCTGCAATGCTTCTATACACAGCGGAAGTGTCTTTCAGGCTCAGCTTAGGAGCCTTGGCGCCAAGGAGGGTGTTTTTGTTGACCGTAACATAATATGCCGCTTCGGCCCTGTCGTTTTCCGGAATGTCGGGGTTGCCCAGAATGTATTTTTCGGCAGCATGGACTGCGCTTCCCTCGCACCCCATTACAACAGAAGAAGAATAACGCCTGAAGCACTCCAGGGCGGTGGCAGCTCTCATCCTCGGTGATGTCAGATACTTGTTCTGCATCAGAAAGTCTATGGCATAGTTCCTCACGTTTTCCTTTGCAAGCTTTAACTTGTCCAGAAAGATATCCAGATTTTCCTTCCAGAATGAAGTGTAAACAAGTCTTTCGTCTGCAATCATCGGCAGCAGGTTTTCGTCATCGGTCCGGAACCCGTTTGCCAAAAGGCTGAGGTACAGATGAGTCAAGGAATTTGGAGCCACCTTTGACACCTCAAACAGCAACTGTCTTACATTCTGCTGAGAATCTTCGGGATTGAGCTGTGCCGTCTGAAAACGCAGGTAAACCTCGTTCTCTTTTCCGAAAGTTTTTTTGCCGGAGCCGGATGAACTCCAGTATGAGTATGACTTGGTACTGCTCTGCTTGCAGCTGAATTTCTGAACAAAATCCTTTCCTTCCATGGAAGAGTAAAAGAAGCTGAACAGTACTCCGCTTCTGTCCTTTATGTCATACTGCCCGGCGGTAAAGACGTTGCTCTGATCCGTTTTGCCGTCTATGGCAAACGAGGATCCGGCAAAGACGGCTTTTTTCCGGCTGACTTTTGCGGAATCCAGTATGATGGTTTCTCCGTCCTGAGAAACTGACCTGCACAGGTAGAGCATGCTGCCGTCCTCCGCCCCTCCGTTTGCAGGCAGGTTTCCGGTTCTGACGGTGATACGGTATATTCCGGACGGGGCCTGTCCTTTGGCACCTGTGCCAAAATACATGACAAGGACCGCAGCCAGAATCAGTCCGGCGAGTTTTATTCTACCCGGAGTGCCTTTCATTTTGCCTGCTTAGCAAGTTCTTTCTTTGCCCTTATGTACTTGCAGATATCCACTCCCTTGGGCATGAACGGGGTAGGGTCTCCGTTGTGTACCAGAAGATCCCTTACTACGGTTGAGGATATGAATGAATATTCGTGGCTGGCCTGAACGTAAACCGTTACTACATCAGGGTCCATAACCCGGTTTGCCTGAGCTATAACTCCCTCAAATTCAAAGTCTGTAGTGGTTCTCAGACCTCTTACTATGAAGTTTACGCCCAGCCTGTGGCAGAGGTCTATGGTAAGTTCCTTGTAGCAGCAGACATCAACCCTGCTGCCATATTGCTTTATGGAGTCTCTGATTATTTTCATTCTGATGTCAACCGGAAAGAAACCGCTGGTAGCCTTGTTGCTGTTATATCCTACGGCAACTATTACTTTGTCGAAAAGTTTCAGGGCCGAATCCAGAACATCCAGATGTCCGGCTGTAAACGGATCAAACGATCCGGGGAAAATTGCAGTGCGCATATCTCTTTTGTATTACGTTTGTTATTCTGCAAGTGGCTGGAGTTTGCAAAATAATGCGTAAATTTAAGAAAAAGTAATGTGATTTGCTATCATAGGCTCCATTCTATCGGACTGAGGCCGTTGCTGAGCAGATATGAATTGCACTGCGAAAAATGGCGGCAACCGAAGAAAGCTCCTCCAGCCAGTGGAGACGGATGGGCCGCTTCCAGAACCAGATGCCTTGAAGAATCAATCAGGGCTTTTTTGCTCCTGGCAAAATTTCCCCAAAGCATGAACACGAGCCCGCTTTTGCGCTCAGACAGAATCCGGATTACGCTGTCGGTAAAATTGGTCCAGCCTATCTTGCTGTGGGAGGCCGCATTGTAGGCTCTCACCGTAAGAATGGCATTCAGCAGAAACACTCCCTGCCTGGCCCAACCCGTCAGGTTTCCGTTCCTGCCTTTCATGGAAATCTTAAGGTCGCTCTCTATTTCTTTGTAGATATTTCTCAGCGATGGGGGCAGAGCCACTCCGTCAGGAACGGAAAAGCTCAGACCGTGGGCCTGCCCCGGGTTGTGGTAGGGGTCCTGACCCAGGATAACAACTTTGACATCGTTGAACGGGGTTAGGGAAAAGGCGTTGAAAATCAAAGGCCCGGGAGGATAAATCAACGCTCCCGAGTCTTTTTCGCGGTGAAGGTAAGCTACAAGGTTCTTGAAATAGTCCTTGTCAAACTCGTCTGAGAGTACCTGCTTCCACTGCTCTTCTATCCTGACGTTCATAAAGATGTCCGCTCTATGAGAATATGAATTTCAGAACTTCATCTATGGTCTTGACATACTTGAACTTGAGGCCCTCGATATAGATGGGCTTTATTTCGGATATGTCTTTGCGGTTGTCATCGCTGAGGATGATGGTTTCCACTCCGGCTCTCTTTGCGGCCAGAATTTTTTCCTTGATGCCTCCAACCGGAAGCACCTTGCCCCTGAGTGTCATTTCGCCGGTCATGGCAATTTTGCTTTTGACCTTCTTGCTGGTAAGGGCTGAGGCCATTGCGCTTACCATGGTGATTCCGGCCGACGGGCCGTCCTTTGGTATAGCTCCTTCCGGCACATGGATATGCAGGTCGTATTTTTTGACCTGAGCAGTGGTCATTCCAAGGAGTTTGGCGTTGGCCTTGAGCCACTGGTGGGCAATGGTTGCCGATTCCTTCATGACATCGCCGAGATTGCCTGTGGTAGAGAGCATTCCCTTGCCTTCGCTGCGGATACATTCTACAAAAAGAATTTCTCCACCCATCTCCGTCCAGGCCAGTCCGGTAACTACTCCGGGAGCCTCGTTGTCTTTCTGAAGGTCGTGCTGGTTTACGGGCAGGCCAAGAATGCTCTTGACGTCCTTAACTTTGATTTCTCTGGGGAGCTTTTCGTCCATAGCCACCTTCATGGCATTGTGCCTTGCAATTTTGGCTATCTGCTTGTCCAGCTGCCTTACTCCGCTTTCGTGAGTGTATTCGTCTATGATTTCGTCTATTGCGCCCTTGCCAAAATTCAGCTGACCGGCCTTAAGGCCATGCTCCTCCATCTGCTTGGGTACAAGATAGTCTTTGGCTATGTGGAATTTTTCCTCGGCCAGGTAGCCGGACAGCGGAATCATTTCCATTCTGTCTTTGAGTGCCGGCTGAATGGTTGAAACATTGTTGGCCGTAGTTATGAACAGCACTCTGGAAAGGTCGTAGTCTATGTCCAGGAAATTGTCGTGGAATGCGGTGTTCTGCTCAGGGTCAAGCACTTCCAGCAGGGCCGAAGACGGGTCGCCGTGGTAGTCGTTGGAAACTTTGTCTATTTCGTCCAGCACTATTACCGGATTGGAACTTCCGGCGCGGTTGATTGCCTGCATGATACGCCCGGGCATTGCGCCTATGTATGTCTTGCGGTGGCCCCTGATTTCGCTTTCGTCGTGCAGCCCGCCCAACGATATCCTCTGATATTTGCGTCCAAGGGCTCTGGCTACAGATTTGCCCAATGATGTCTTTCCGGTTCCGGGAGGGCCGTACAGGCAGATTATGGGAGATTTCATGTTTCCCCTAAGCTTGAGTACGGCCAGAAATTCCACAATCCTGTCCTTGATTTTTTCCAGGCCGTAATGGTCTTCGTCCAGGACCTGCCTTGCGTGTCTGAGGTCCAGATTGTCTTCTGTGGTTTGGTCCCACGGCAGGCTTACCATCAGCTCCAGATAGTTGAGCTCCACATTGTAGTCTGGCGTGTTGGGGTTCAGTTTTTCCAGCCTTGCAATGCAGCGGTCGAACTCCTTTTTGGCATATTCCGGCCATTTCTTGTCGGCGGCTTTTTTCAGAAGCTCTGACACATCCTTGGAGTTTCCGCTCATACCAAGTTCTTCCTGTATGGTTTTCAACTGGTTATTCAGGTAGTACTCCCTCTGCTGATGATCCATTTCGCTCTTTACCTTCTGCTGGATGTCGTCTTTTATCTTCAGGATTTCTATCTGCTTGTTAAGAACGCCAAGCAGTTTGTAGGCACGCTGCTTTATATCGCTCTCCATCAGGAGTTTTATCTTGTCTGCAACGGCTTCGTTGTCCAGAGTGGTGGATATGAAGTTGGTCAGAAACTCAAAGGAATCTATATTCTTGATGGCAAATTCGCTCTCGGCGGCAAAAGAGGACGAATACTTTACTATCCTCAGGGCCGATTCTTTTATGGAATCGCTGAGAGCCTTTATGTCCCTGTCGTTTTTGGCAGGATAGATGTCTGTCAGATTCTCAATTTTGCCTATGAGATAAGGATCCTCAGCAATAATCTGCTCCAGACGGAACCTGCGGACACCCTGAAGCACGGCGGTAAGGGCTCCGTCGGGCATCTCTATCAGTTTCAGGATCTTTGCACTGCATCCAATCTCGTAAATATCGGAGAGGTGAGGGTCGTCTTTGTGGACATCTATCTGGGTTGCCGTTCCTATTGTCCTGGTAGTCTTGTAAATAGAGCGTACCAGTTTGACTGATTTGTCTCTGCCTATGGTTACCGGCAATATAGTTCCCGGAAAAAGAACCGAGTCTCTCATTGCCAGAATCGGCAGGGTTTCAGGCACCTCTATCTTATCGGTCTTTGCGTTGGCTTCTATACTCATTACAGGAAGGATGTTGATATCGCTTCCCTCTATCTGGTTGAGCAGTTTTTCGTCAAAAAATTTCATAAATCTCCTTTCTCTTATGTTCTGCTTATGTCAAATTGTCAGTCCGGCTGCGGTGTCAGGCTCCCTACCTTGCGTAAAAGGCTGCTGCATCGCATCGCCGAGCAAAATTAGTCAATGATTGTGCCAAAAATCAAACTGTCAGTTGTGGCAGAAATCTGACGGCCGCCCCAACATCCTCAAAAAGTGCGATTAAAAGGCCTCAAATGTGCATTTTTTTTTGAAAATCATTTGGTTGGAAGAAAAAAAAATATAACTTTGCCCCCACAAAATATTCACCAATTATCAATTTTTATTGTTATGACTAAATCTGACATCATCAACGAGGTCGCTAAACAGACTGGTTTAGAGAAAGTTACCGTTGCCCGCGTTATCGAGGGCTTTATGACCGCCGTTAAGGGTTTCCTTGCAAAGGGAAAGAACGTTTATCTCCGTGGATTCGGTTCATTCGTTATCAAGAAGAGAGCTAAGAAGACAGCTAGAAACATTTCTAAGAACACTACAATGGTTATTCCTGCTCACAACATTCCTTCGTTTAAGCCTGCAAAGGTTTTCATGAGCGGTGTAAAGGGAGGTAGAAAATAATAATTATGCCAAGCGGAAAGAAAAGAAAAGGACATAAGATGGCCACTCATAAGCGCAAGAAACGTCTGCGTAAGAACAGACATAAGAAGCGCAAATAAGGCCACTTGTCAATGGGTTTAATCTAAGGCAGAGCGGGGCTCTGCTTTAGATTATTTTTTTTGATATGGAGAAGGATTTAATCATCGATGTCAGCCCGGCCAAGGTGACTATTGCTCTTTTGGAAGACCATCGCCTGATGGAGATCAGCCAGGAGCAGAACACTTCGGCTCAGAGCATAGGTGTGGGTGATGTATATCTGGGAAAGGTCAAAAGGGTAATGCCGGCTTTGAATGCTGCCTTCGTAGATATAGGCGACAACAAAGAGGCTTTCATTCATTATCTCGATTTGGGATTGAACTTCAAGGCTTTTGACTATTTTGTACGCCAGATTAACACCGCACAGGATATCCAGGCCTTCTACTCCAAAGTCAAAATCGGCCCCATCCTGGAAAAGGAGGGGCGGATAGACGAAGTCCTGTCCACCGGACAGCAGATCATAGTTCAGGTAGTCAAGGAGCCCATATCCACAAAGGGCGCCAGACTTACTGCAGAAATTTCAATAGCCGGCAGGAATATCGTCCTGCTGCCTTTTGCAGACAAGGTAAGCATATCGCAGAAGATTTCCTCCAAGGAGGAAAAAAGGCGTTTGGAACGCCTGGTGCAGAGTATATTGCCAAAGAATTACGGTGCCATCATCCGGACCGCCGCCGAAGGTAAAAAGGCCGCCGTTCTGGACGGAGAGCTCCGCTCGCTGATTGAAAAATTTGAAGGCGGGTGCCAGAAGCTTGTAGGAAGCAAACCACCCCGCCTTCTGTTTACAGAAAACAACAAGGCAACAACCATACTCCGCGATCTTCTGAACGACACCTTCTCTTCCATAGAGGTAAACGACGAATCAACCTTCTATGAAATAAGAGATTATATCCGGACAATCGCTCCCGAAAAAGAAAAGATCGTAAAACTCTACAAAGGCGATCTTCCCATATTTGACGCTTTTGACGTTACCAGGCAGATTAAAGGCTCGTTCGGCAAGGTGGTTCCCATCAAGAAGGGAGCATACCTTGTCATAGAACATACAGAAGCCCTGAATGTGGTGGATGTCAACAGCGGAACCAGAGTCAAGAAGGGAGTTGAGCAGGAAGACAACATCTTTGAGGTAAATGTCCATGCCGCAGACGAAATTGCCCGCCAGATGAGGCTCAGAGACCTCGGCGGAATCGTAATAGTGGATTTCATCGATATGGACAACGCCGAAAACCGTAACCAACTCTTCAGGCACATGCAGGAACTCATGCGCAGCGACCGTGCCAAACACAATATCCTGCCGCTCACAAAGTTCGGATTGATGCAGATCACCCGTCAGAGGGTTCGTCCCGCTACTGAAATCAAGGTAAACGAAACTTGCCCCATGTGCCACGGCTCAGGGGAAATAGCTCCAAGCCTTATTGCAGATGAAGCCTTGGAAAGACAATTGGCATATTACACAAAAGAAAAGCATGTCAATTCCTTTGTTCTTACTCTGAACCCTTTGTTCGAAGCCTATCTTACAAAGCGCAAAGGTCTGTTCCACAGTATAATAAAAGATTGGTGCAAAAAGTACGCTTGCACAATCAAGACAAGGACCGACAGCGAGTTGCCGCTTTTGGACGCCATTTGGGGCAACAAAAACGGAAATCCGTTGGACCAAGAGTAGAAGTTCTCAGTTTTTTATAATAGGTATAAGGGCGTAATTTTTTGCCTCAAAAAAATTTTTTCAAAAAAAGTTGAAAAAATATTTGGAGGAAAGAAAAAGTTATCTACCTTTGCAGCCCGTTTCGCTGAAAGCGGAACCGTTCATTGAAACATTGAAGACAAGCAGCAAACCAAAAGGTTTGACAAAAGAGCGTAAATTCCTTTAATAAAGCCGAGCAGGTCAGACTAAGAAACATAAAACATTATACAATGAAGAGTTTGATCCTGGCTCAGGATGAACGCTAGCGGCAGGCTTAACACATGCAAGTCGAGGGGCATCGCGGTGTAGCAATACACTGGCGGCGACCGGCGCAAGGGTGCGTAACGCGTGAGCAACATGCCCGTCACAGGGGGATAATCCATGGAAACGTGGTCTAACACCGCATAGATTATAGAGGTGACATCACCATTATAAGAAATTCGCAAGAAGGTGACGGATTGGCTCGCGTAACATTAGCCAGTTGGTAGGGTAACGGCCTACCAAAGCGACGATGTTTAGGGGTCCTGAGAGGGAGGTCCCCCACACTGGAACTGAGACACGGTCCAGACTCCTACGGGAGGCAGCAGTGAGGAATATTGGACAATGGCCGGAAGGCTGATCCAGCCATGCCGCGTGCGGGAAGACGGCCCTATGGGTTGTAAACCGCTTTTGCGAGGGAGCAATAAGGTCTACGTGTAGGCCGATGAGAGTACCTTACGAATAAGCATCGGCTAACTCCGTGCCAGCAGCCGCGGTAATACGGAGGATG
>CALBPX010000085.1 GCA_937899055.1 uncultured Bacteroidales bacterium | reverse complement strand
CAAACCGCTCGGATAGGCGGGGACTCTTGTGTACACTTTATGCTGACGTTCTACAGAGGGCAAAGGAAATCTCCTTTCTCAACTTGGATCTGGAAAATGTCTTATGCCGATAAAAGGAAAGCCTGTCATTCTTTATCTGGCTGAAAGTCAGCAAAGCAATATCACAGTAATTTATCCCTGCACAATAGTAACTGAATATGAAAAGGTCTCTGGAGAAACGTATATACCATTCCTCAGAGGACAAATCCAGCATTTCTATCTTCTTGATATCGTCTTTGGAGATGGCTCTTTTCTTGGTGGAAGTGTTAAACTTACTCACCTTGAATTTGTCGAATGGATATAGGTCTTTCTTGACAACTTCCATCTCAATAGCCTTGTTGAACACGCTTCTAAGTGTCCTAAACCGCAAACTGACAGTGGTTTCCTTGAAGGAGGCTTTCATCCATTCTTCATAACGAAGAAGCCATTTCGGATCAATTACATCAAATGTAAACGATAGATTACTATGAGTGAATCGCTGAATACACCGCTTTGAAGTGGCATAAATGAGTGCATTCCCATATTTTTCCTTTTTCAAATAGTCAGAAATCAATTTATCATAGAATTCTCCAACTGTTTGAATGTTTAATTTGGTCTCAACCTTGTCCGCAAGGGTATTTGGAGTGTATGATTTATTGTTTGCGGACATTTCAATAGCTAGATTCTTGTATTCTCGGGTTTTCAAATCTATCAAACGCTCTATATCATCCTTATTAGGACAGTTAGATTTAGGTTTTTGCCTTTTGAAATCCCAGAATTTAGCGAATACGGATATTCCAAGTGATATGTATTTCTTTTTTCTGTCTTTACAAATCCTCAACATAATTGGATTCGTACCGTCTTTTAAAGTCTTCGATTTGTAGCAGACGGCTGTAATGAAAACTGATGACATAATTTTTTTTTTTCGCAGAAGACTTTCCACGAAAACATCTCGGTTTAACTCTCGGTTTAACTGAAGACCTAAAAATGGCCCAGAAAATGGAAAACCAGCCATCTGCCACAAATGCACAAATGGCTGATTTTCAATCCTTACGAAATAATTATAGATTGTCTACTTTCGCGCTTCCCAAGCTGAGGGCCGCGGGTTCGAATCCCGTTTTCCGCTCCACTCCCATAACCTTGTACTTTGTTCCATCTGCAAGATAGGTATAAATTGCCAGAATCGTATCATTCCTGGAAACTATAATACCTGCTGACCTTAGATTTCAAAACAGCATCTAAGGAAACATCACGGGAATAGGAGGTACATAATCACTTCCAAAAATTCTTTTAGGATTAAACATAAAACTAGAAAGAACAATGAAGTCATCTTTGATATTATAAACGGCCGAACATAAAACAAAGTCACTAACGAAAAATAACGGGTAAAGATAGTTGTAGATTAGAACAAATCTATTGGTTCTGTTTATAATATATATAGTACTTTCGTTTTTTAGACAGGACGAGACTACTTTTCGTTCTCTTTGCGGCGGGCCTTTTCGGCACGGAGGAGGTTGAGTTCCCTACCAGTCTGGCCGGCAACTGAGGTGTTTTCCTCAGCCCTTCTTACAAGATAAGGCACTACATCCTTGACTTTGGCGTAGGGCACATACTTGGTTACATTGTAGCCCTCGTGGGCAAGGTTGAAGGAGATGTTATCGCTCATTCCAAGAAGCTGGGCAAAGTGTATTCTGGGGTCGTTGTGAGCCAGGCCCTTTTCATCTATAAGCTTGGCCAGCAGACGGTTGCTCTCTTCGTTATGGGTTCCCATGAAGAGTTCAAAATGGTCCAGACGGTCCATTACATACCTTACTCCGGCGTTGTAGTTGTCGTCTGTTGCCTGCTTGTCTTTGCAGATAGGATCCGGATAACCCATGGCCGCTGCCCTGGCCCTCTCTTCCTCCATATATGCCCCACGTACAAACTTGATTCCGGCAATATAGTTGTTCTTTACTGCATCTTCATAGATCTTCTCAAGATAAGGCATGCGGTCATGACGGTACATCTGAAGGGTTGCAAATATTATTGCCCTCTTCTTGTTGTAGAGCCTCATCATCTCGTCGGTCTGGGCGTCAATGGCATCCTGGAAGCAATAGTCTTCGGCATCTATGATGAGCCTTACATCGTTGTCATAGGCCCTCTTGCAGAATGCGGCAAACCTTTCCTGGTAGGCCTTGAATTCCTTCTCTTCCTCGGCGGTCAGAGGCTCCCTCTTTTCGGATGCTTTGGCCAGAAGTTCGTCTGTGATTATGGTAGAAGGTTTGAAAACGGCATAAGCCAATGAAGGATTGTCTTTTGCAAAATCTATGGAACGCATGGTTTCTTCAAAGGTATATTGTATGCCTTCAGGAGTCTGCTTGCCCTCGGCAGAAAAATCAAGGGTAGATTTTACGTTAAAGCTCTTAAGATGGTCTATTGTCTTCTGGCAGTCCTGCAGGGTTTCGCCGCCTACAAACTGCTTGTACAGAGTAGGTTTTACGGCCCAACCTATAGGAAAACCTATCTTGAGGGCAAGATTTGAGGCACCTTTTAGAAACTTTACCATACCGGGCCTCTTGATGGTATTGAAAAGCAGAAGGGCATTCTTCAGTTCAGATTTGCTCTTGGATGAGAATGCAACTTCAAGATTATTGAAATCCAACATATGCGTAATATTTTATTTGATTTTACTCAGCGATATTTTCAGAGCTTGACAAGGGTGTCCAGTACCATCTTTATGAGTTTTTCTATGTAAGGATGGTAATCTGTTATAGCCTCTTTTGCATAGCGGTTTGCTATTATGCAGCAAACGGTTATGGCCTCGTGCCCCATTTCTTTTGCAAGGCCGGCAATGGCGCTGCCTTCCATTTCGTAATTGGTTACTTTATAACCCTTTGAGGCAAAGCTTTCAAACTTGGCATTCATGTCAGGCATTGCAAGGCCAAGGCGCAGAACCCTGCCCTGAGGGCCAAAGAAACCCGGAGCGGATATGGTCATTCCCTTTACGGTCTTCCTCTGGAAAGCCTTAATCAGCCTTTCGGAATTCTTTACCACGTAAGGTCTGGGAAGGTTTGCATCCCAGCCCATGTGTTCCACAAGTGCATTTTCTATTTCTTTATCGGTTACGGCATCGCGGTTGGCATACCAGTTAACGAGTCCGTCGCAGCCTATTGAATAATGGCTCAGCACATAAGAGCCAAGCGGAATCTCCGGCTGAAGGGCGCCGCTGGTTCCTATCCTTACCAACGTCAGGCTCCGCTTTTCTTTCTTTATCTTCCTGGTGTTGAAGTCTATATTGGCTACGGCATCCAGCTCGTTCATGACTATGTCTATGTTGTCCGTGCCTATTCCGGTAGAAAGAACGGTAATTCTCTTGCCCTTGTACATTCCGGTTGTGGAAACAAATTCGCGGCTCTGCTTGGTAAACTCTATTGCGGTCATGTGCTTGGATATCATGGCCACTCTGCCAGGGTCTCCAACAAGTATCACTGTATCTGCAAGTTCCTCAGGTCTAAGATTCAAGTGGTAGATAGATCCGTCTGCATTCAGAAGCAGTTCGGATGCTGCAATCTTTGTAGATTTGGAGGTCTTCATATCGTCAAATTTTAATTTTCTCAAATTTAGTAAAAAAAGATAAAGATGCTATATTTGTCTGCAATAAAAAGATTCCTCAGCGATGAAAAAGATAAACTACCTGACTCTGATATTAGCCTGCGCCGCCCTGCTGACCGTGATGCTTTTCGGCAAAATTTACCGGGCCTACCCGCCGTTTCTGGTTCTTACCGTCATAACCCTTGCCATATCGGTTGTAAATCTGTTTCTGATTCATCACAAAAAGCTCCAGATGAGGCTCTGCATCTACAGTTCTGTTGTGCTGCTGGCTTATCAGGTTTGGATTGTGTGGCTGCTTTGGTTCTCCGGAATCAAGGTAGTGCGGTTCCCCATATCAACAGTTTTTCCTCTGATATGTATCATTTTGAATATCATTGCCATAGGAATGATAAGAAGAATTATCGCCGAGGAAGAATTCCTGAAGTTAATGGCCAAAGGTTCATCCAGGGGTAAGGCTCGTTCCAGAAACCGGTGATCTTCACCCTTGACCTCCATAATGGTCAGAGTGAGTCTTTAATGTTCTATTGCTTTTTGATGCAGTACTTGCTCAGGACGCTGTAGGCCTCGTCTATGCCAAGTTCCCCGGCCTTGCTCATATCCAGACATCCTTTTTCTGTATCCTTGAGGTAAATGAGTACCAGCCCACGGTTGTAATATGCTTCAGAAAGCCCGGAGTACAGCTGTATAGCCTTGGTATATTGGAGTATGGCCTCCGGCAAATCGGACGAGAGCGTGTAAAGGTTGCCCAGGTTGTAATAGGTGTAAGGGAAGTCCGGCATCAGGCCGGCGGCCTTCTTCATGTCGTGGATGGCCGGAGTGTAGTCGTAGTTGGAACGGTTTTCGTTCACCCTGGCTCGTGCAGTTCGGGAATTGTCTAAAGACAGAACCTGAACATTCTGCTCCATAGAGGAAATGAAGTCTATCATCTCTGCCTGCAATGCCCCGCGGTTTATGTAGAAAAACGGATTTTCCGTCTGAAGGGTTACGGCCTGGTCGTAATCGCCAAGGGCCTCATTGAAGCGGTTCTGCGAGTCGTTTACCAGAGCCCTGGAAAAATACAGCAGGGCATTCACGGCTTCCTGCCTTTCCAGGGCAGACGATATGGCCGTATTGAGAGAATCTCTGCGGCGGCTGAGGGCCTTGTTCTGCTTTGATGCCTCGTATGAATGTATTTCGGCCGCAAGACGGCTCGTCACCGGCAGGTCATCCAGAAAGTCTTCCATTGCCAAAGACTCATACCGGCCGTCCATAGCCATCTTTTCCTGACGCTTTTCTGCAAGCGTGAACTTGAACAGAGGCTTCAGCTGTATATCCACATCGCGGTATTGCAGGAGTTCGTTGTTCGTAAAATCACGCTTGGCAAAATCGGAGTCCAGGGCTATCATCTTGTCAAACCGTTTTGTAGTATCGGCAAACATCTGCAAAGAAGCTGAGTCTTTGGTCTTTATCCTATACTCCTTGACCTTTTCCCGGGCAATTTCCTCGTCTCTTCGGGCGGAGTTGTATTGCCCGAGCTGGGCCTTTACATAAGCGCGGTTCATATATGCCTTTGCAAAATCCGGATAGAGGTTTATACACTGGGAGTAATCGTCCATGGCATCGCGGAACCGGTTCATCTGAAGAAAGACAGCGGCGCGGTTGAAATATGCCAGCACATTCTGCGGGTTTACGGCTATCACTCGGTCGTAATCTTCCAGAGCATTATTGTAATCGCCTATCTGTGAACGGATAAGGGCCCTGTTGTAAAGAGTCAGGGCATTGCCCGGTTCGTAATTGAGTACGGTGTTGAGGTCTTCAAGCGCTCCGTTTACATCGTTGCCCTCGTAACGGATTATGGCCCGGTTGAAATAGGCAAAGGTGTTGGATGTATCAAGCCTGATTGCATGGTCAAGATCCACCAGTGCAAGCGAATCGCGGTTCTGCATAGCATAGATTCTGGAACGGCGGATATAGCCTTCCGGATCGCTGATATTGAGGCTGATGGCCTTGTTGTAATCGTCCAGAGCCTTGAGGGTGTCGCCGAGGAAGGTATATGCCGCACCTCTGTTCAGATAGGCATCCGGCTCGTTCTTTTCTTTCTTGATGAACTTGTTGAAATCCTCCACCGCCTTCTCGAACTGCTGAGAGAGGAAGTAGGTTACCCCACGGCTGAAATACAGGCCGGTGTAGCTGGGCCTGAGATCTACCGCCTCTGCCAGATCCTTGAGGGCCTCCTCATATTTTCCGGTGCGGCTCAGGGTTATGGCTCTGTAATGATATGCCGGAGTATATAGCGGATTAAGGCTCAGCGATTTGTCAAAGTCGCGCTCTGCGCCTATGAAATCGCCGAGATTATATTTGGCTATGCCCCTGAAAAAATATGCATCGTAGAGTGTGGAATCTATTCTGGTGAGGGTGCTGAAATTGTCTATCGCCGAGGAATATTTGCCGTCTATAAGGAGCTGGCGGCCTCTGAGAAAGAACTGGTCTATGTCATACTGCGCCCTGAGCTGCAAAGGGCAGACGGCAAAGGCCATCCATAGTATAAACGCTGTGAATATCCTGTTTTTCATACTCGGGCTTTACAATGCAAATATAGTGCAAATACTTTTTACCTATCTTTGCCCTTTGCAGAATTAAAGCAGCAGTCAGACCGTCATCATGAACTTCTTTGTTGGACACAGGTTTTCAGTTACGTTTTCCGGAATCATTCTGGCGGCTTTGCTGTTTCTGGCACCCCAAGCCGGTGCCCAAACCGCAGAGCAGCAGCGGAAGAAGTCTTGCATAGAGCAGGCCATGCAACTGATGACCAAACAGAGCCTCAGGCAGACCGTCAACCGCCTGGCCGATCCTCAGCTCAAAGGCCGCGAGAGTTCTGAAGAAGAAATTTTTCTGGCAAGAAGGGTGGTCACCGATGCCTTCATAACCTCCGGAGTAAAGATGTACGGGCAGGCCTACATGTACGGATTCCACTACTGGGTAAAAGACAGCAAAGTACTGGGGGTAAATGTCATAGGATATATTCCTGCGGACTCTTCCGCCTCCGGTGCAAAGACGGTTGTCATAGGCGCCCATTATGACCATCTGGGAGTTCTGGGCGGGCGCATCTACCCGGGGGCAGACAACAATGCCTCAGGAGTGGCCGTGCTGCTGGAATTAGGCAAAGCCCTGGCCTACCTCCGTTCAGAGGGCATATATCCCAAATGCAATATCTGTCTGGTGGCCTTTGACGCAAAGGAAGCCGACCTTGCAGGCAGCCGCATGTTCCTCAGCCAGGCAGTGGTAAGGCCTCAAGACATATCGCTGATGATAAATCTGGACCAGATAGGCACCACGCTGGCTCCTCCGGAGCGGGCCAAGACAGACGGCCTGCTTCCCAAGAACTACCTGCTGTTTCTGGGAATGCAAGATATACCGGAAGACACCAGGGCCGCCTTCACAGAGGCAGAAACGGCAGAAGAGCCCATAGTTCTGGACTTTACCTATTACGGCAACAGCCAGATAAACAATCTGCTTTTCAAGATGGGAGACCAATATCCCTTCAGCCAGGCCGGAATTCCGGCGTTTGCCATAACCAGCGGCCTGCACAAATACACCAACAAGACAACGGACACTCCGGATATTATAAACTTCAACGCCATGACTGAGCGTTGCCGCCTTATTTTGAGGGCTTTGTTGCATATAGCCCAAATAACTACAGACTAAAATACAGTGGATTTCAAGTTAGATTCGAGATACAGCCCCACGGGAGACCAACCGGAAGCCATAGATGCAATAGTAAGGGCCATAAGCGACGGAGAAAAAGCCGTAACCCTGCTGGGAGTAACCGGCAGCGGAAAGACTTTTACCATGGCCAACGCCATAGCAAGGCTCAACCGCCCGGCCCTGATACTGAGCCACAACAAGACTCTGGCTGCCCAGCTGTACGGGGAGTTCAAGGCATTTTTTCCGGAGAATGCCGTAGAATACTTTGTGTCTTATTACGACTACTACCAGCCGGAGGCCTACCTGCCTACGACCGATACCTACATAGAAAAAGACCTGAGCATAAACGACGACATAGACAAGCTCAGAATTGCAGCCAGCGCAGCCCTGCTTTCGGGAAGGAGGGATGTCATAGTAATATCTTCGGTATCATGCCTTTACGGCATAGGCAACCCGGCCGACTTCCACGCCAACACCATAACCGTCTGCCAGGGAGATGCCTTGGCCCGCAACACTTTCCTGTACAGGCTGGTTGACAGCATGTATTCGCGCAGCGATGCAGAGTTCAAAAGAGGAACCTTCCGTGTACGTGGCGACAGCGTGGATATCTACCTTGCCTACGGAGAGGAGGGAGCCCGTATCGTATTCTTCGGCAACCATGTGGAGGAAATAGAAATCTTTGATCCTTCAAGCGGAGCCACTCTTGAATATCGCAATGAAATTTCTATATATCCGGCCAACATTTTTTCTACCACAAAAGAGCGTACGATATTGGCTGTAAAGCAGATACAGGACGACCTCGTAAAGCAGTACGACTATTTCATGGAAATAGGCAAGGGCCATGAGGCAAACCGCCTCAAGCAGAGGGTTGAATATGACCTGGAAATGATTAAGGAACTTGGATGGTGCCCCGGCATAGAAAACTACTCGCGTTACTTCGACGGAAGAGCCCCCGGAACCAGGCCTTTCTGCCTCCTGGATTACTTTCCTGAAGACTACATTACTTTCATAGACGAAAGCCATGTTACCATACCTCAGATAAGGGCCATGAGCGGCGGCGACCGTTCACGCAAGCAGACATTGATTGAATACGGCTTCCGCCTTCCGGCCGCAGCCGACAACCGCCCGCTCAGATTTGACGAATTCCAGAGCCTTACAAACCAGACAGTTTATGTAAGTGCCACTCCGGCAGACTTTGAACTGGAAGAAAGTCAGGGTCTTATAGCCGAACAGCTGGTGCGCCCGACCGGGCTTTTAGACCCCCCTGTAATAGTCAGGCCCACCAAGAACCAGATAGACGACCTGATGGAAGAAATTGTAAAAAGGGCAGAAAAGGACGAGAGGGTACTGGTTACCACCCTTACCAAGAGAATGGCCGAAGACCTGGACAAATATCTGGCAAAGAACGGAGTAAGATGCAGCTACATCCATTCCGATGTAGATACCATGGAACGCATCCAGATAATAGAAGACTTCCAGAAGGGCCTGTTCGATGTCCTGATTGGCGTGAATCTGCTCAGAGAAGGCCTTGACCTTCCGCAAGTTTCACTGGTAGCCATCTTGGATGCCGACAAAGAAGGCTTCCTCAGAAGTACCACAGCCCTGACTCAGACAGCAGGACGTGCGGCACGCAACCTCAACGGATGCGTAATCATGTATGCCGACACCGTAACCCGCAGCATGAGAGAAACCATAGACGAAACCAACCGCCGCCGGCAAAAACAGCAGGAGTACAACAGGGCAAACAACATAACCCCTACCCAGATAGAGAAAGTGGAGCGCAATGTTCTGGGCAGAGACCGGACCTTGGCGGAAATTGCATCAAAGTTCGATATTCCTGATGCAGAGTCTGTTACCAATGACCCCGTAATTGCATCCATGAACATCGCCGAGCTTGAGAAGAGTATAGAGAGTTCCAGAATCAGGATGGAGAATGCCGCAAAGGAACTGGACTTTGTAAGCGCAGCCCGCTACAGAGACGAAATGAACGCCCTGAGAGAACTCCTGAAGAAAAAATCCGGAAAACAGTAAACCGATGTATGCAATGCCTTCAAACGACAACATAAAAACCAACAGCCCAGCCGTAAATGACGTGTCCGACAAGCTCTTGAACAAGTTCGCAGGTCGGGAGAGGGAGATTGTGGAAAAAAGTTACCTGCTTGCAAATGACTCACTCAAAGATCTCTGCCGGGAGAACCGTCATCCGTTTCTGGAACATCCGCTGAACACGGCCCTGATTGTGGCCGAAGAAATGGACTTGGGATATGCCTGCACGGCGGCGGTCTTCCTTCACGAAGCCTCAAGGGTGAATACCCAGCTCCTGCCCCTGATATCCAAGCAGTTCCCAAAGGAAATCCTCAACATGGTGGAGGGCTTGGACAACATCTCCAGAATCACCCCCAAGGAAACCCGTCTGCAGGCCGAAAACTACAGGAAACTCATAGTTTCATATTCTACGGACCCCAGGGTAACCCTCATCAAGATTGCAGACCGGCTTGAGGTGATGCGCAACCTGAGTATCTTTCCAAAATCCAGCCAGATGCGCAAACTCACCGAAACCCAGATGCTCTACATTCCGCTGGCCCACCAGTTGGGACTCTACAAGATCAAGGGTGAACTGGAAAACCTGTATTTCAGATACTCCGATCCGCAGAACTACAGGGCCATATCCAATAAACTGCTCGCCGGACAGTCAGACCGCAGCAAACTTGCCGCCGAGTTCCTGCTGCCCCTGGAGCAGAAGCTGAAGGAATCGGGCATAGCATATTCGCTCAAAGTCCGAACCAAGACAGCCTGGTCTATATGGCAGAAGATGCAGCGTCAGGATGTTCCTTTTGAAGGCGTGTCGGATGTATTTGCCATAAGGTTCATACTGGATGTACCCCCACAGGAAGAAAAGGAGGCCTGCTGGCAGGTATATTCTCTTGTAACTCAGGAATATAAGCCTGATGTTACAAGGCTCCGCGATTGGATTTCTACGCCAAAAGCCAACGGTTACGAATCGCTTCATACAACTGTCCAGAACAAAGACGGAGTAAAGGTAGAGGTACAGATAAGAACCGTCCGCATGGATCAGATAGCCGAGAGCGGACACGCATCGCATTGGAGCTACAAGGGCATCAAATCTGTACGGGGGCTCGACGAATGGTTGCAGGATGTAAAGAAGATGCTGGAAACTCCGGGTCTGCTGGCCGACCAAACCGCCCACAAAGACCTGGACGAAATATTTGTCTTTACTCCCGGGGGAGACCTCAAGCAGCTTCCCAAAGGGGCTAGCGTACTGGATTTTGCGTTTGCCATACACTCCAACCTGGGCATGACATGCAGCGGTGCAAAGGTTAACGGCAAGATAAAATCCATCAGAGAAAAACTCCATACGGGCGATGTGGTGGAAATCATGAGCCGCAAAGACCAGAAGCCTTCCAGAGACTGGCTCAACATAGTGATTTCG
Organism: uncultured Bacteroidales bacterium; assembly: GCA_937899055.1. Lineage (GTDB taxonomy): Bacteria > Bacteroidota > Bacteroidia > Bacteroidales > UBA932 > Egerieousia. The sequence goes on along the minus strand of CALBPX010000085.1, from coordinate 7,412 downwards.
TCCAAGGCCAGAAGCCACATAAAGAGCCGCCTCAACGAAGAGGAAGGCAAGATGAGCCGCCTTGGGAGGGAGATATTGGAGCGCCGTATGAAAAACTGGAAGCTGGAACTCACGGAAGACACCCTTTCAGTTCTTGCCAAACACTTCAAGATGAAGTCTATAGGAGATTTTCTGATTTCAATAAATGATCAGAAAATAAATCTGCAGGACATTAAGGATTTTCTTTCCGCCGAGCAGGAAAAAACCAAGCCGGACAAGGAGGAAAAGGAAGCCGCGTCCAAACTGGCAGAAAAGGCCGGCTCAGACAAGGGCGATTATCTTGTCATCAGCGATAAACTGGACAACATATCCTACAAGATGGCAAAGTGCTGCAATCCTATCTTCGGCGACGATGTGTTCGGCTTTGTAACCACAACCGGAGGCATAAGCATCCACAGGATAACCTGCCCCAATGCCTCCAGGCTCCTCAGCCGCTACCCCTACCGTATCCAGAAGGTCAGATGGAAACAGCTCTCAACATCGTCCCAGTTCCAGACCGGCCTGAAGGTCATAGGAAGCGGAGACGCCACAATATCCACATCCATAATGGAATGTGTTACAAAAGCAGGCGCAAGCATCAGGGCTTTCAGAATATCCGAAAGGCAGAAAAGAAAGTTGGAATTTGTGGCAGAGATGGAACTGTCCGTAGGCAACAAGGCTCACCTGGACAAGGTAATCTCATCGCTGAAAAAAATACGGGAAGTCACAAACGTGATACGTACCGCAAACTGAGTTATTCCTCTAATTTTTGGGAGGAGAAACTGTCGCTCTTGGAAATTACTACAAATACCGGCCTGTGGTCCGAAGCAACCTTCTCCGGCTGTACCCAAGATGCAATTCCCAATTTCCCCTTTCCGAGTTTCTTCAGGAATGACTTTCCGGCACCGCCCTTATAGACCAGCACATAGTCCAGCGTGCGGTTAGGACTGTCGGCAGGGAAGGTCTTTATCTCATACGGGCTCAGAACGGCGAAACTTTCGCTGAGCACCCTCATTTCCACAGAATTGGGAACCATGTTAAAGTCTCCTGCAACAAAGAAGAGCTTGCTTGTATTTACGCCTTTCTTTGCAATCTGGGCAAGCTTGCGGCAGGCCTCAATCCTGGAAATAGAATCCAGAGACATGTGCAGGCTGCAGAAATAATAGTCCTTGAATTCCATAACTAACAATACTCTTGGCTCTTCCTTTCCGGGAAGCGGGTACGAAGTTACATCAACAGGAGTTTTCTTTGTGAGAATTGCGTTGCCGTACTTTCCGCCGTCATAATCCATAGCCGGAGCAAAATATCCGGTATAACCATCGGTCAGCCTTGCAAGAGCATTGGGGGTATCTGTTCCGTTGACTCGCTGGGTTCCTTTGTCAACTTCCTGAAGAGCAACTACATCCGGCTGAACAAGAGATATTTCCCTGGCAATCCTGCTTAAATCCAGTTTTCCGTCCATTCCCACTCCGTGCCGGATATTGAAACTCATTATGGAAAGCAGATGGTCTTCTGCCTTCTCGGTGCTTATCTTGACCTTTTGGGCTACTGCCGCACTGCCGACTGTCAGCAATACGGCCACTGTTATCAAAAACCTTTTCATAACAACTTGTCTTGACAGATACAAATATAATGAAACTTTTATTCTGTAATCTGCAAAAGGTCAAAAACCTCTCCGGTTGCAGGGTTGGAGGAAAGTTCCTGAGACCCGTCTGAGCAGAATACATGTAAATTCTCAGGGAACGGGCTACAGGCCTTGGCAAGTGCAGCATCCTCCGGTTGAGCGGTGTAGGAATAAACCTCAACTTGAGGATGTACCAGGGCAAACAGGAGCGAGAACTGGCCCTTTCCTGCATTCAATACCGTAACTCTGCCTTCTGAGTCAGACGGATAAGCATCTATCCAACGGCTGAAATCGTCGTATTTTTTCAGAAGACGGCGGGTTTCCCTTTCTACCGCATAGCCCTTGTAAGTATATTTTCCGATGATGTAATTATGGAAATAATGACTGTCTTTTACGGCATCGGCAGCAGGCTTCTTCCTGAAAAGGCTACCGAAGGTCAGGGGCAGGTCTCTGGTCTTTCCGTTCTTTCTTACCAGCCATCCGAAAATCAGTGGCGGAACCGTCCAGGCACTCAGTACAACTGCCAGCATTCCAACTATGGTAACTTCCGCAAGTGAGTGAAGGGCTGGATGTTTTGCAAATATCAGCGATCCCATTCCTATGAACATTATCAAAGCAGAAATCAGAATGCTTTCTTTGTAGGAAGCCAGGATTTTCTTCCGGTAGGCAAACTCATCTATGAGGCCTTCGGTAATAAAGATTGTGTAGTCATCGCCCTGTCCGAAAATAAATGTTGCAAGAATGATGTTAACTATGTTGAATTTGAGGCCCAGCAGATACATGATACCCAAAATCCACACCCAACCTACGGCCATTGGCAGAAAAGCCAGAAGCGTAATTTCCAGCCTCCCGAAAGACAGCCACAGGAATACAAACACTATCAGGCTGCAAGCCAGACCTATGTAGTTGAAATCGTCTGTAAGGGATCTTGCCATGGCATCGTTCATGCCGCCAAAGTCAAAGCTGTAGCCTTTGGCTCCGAGAGCCAGATTTACCGCCGCCTCGGCTTCGTCAAATTTTTCTTTGCTGGCCTGAGCCAAGTCCACTGTGCTGCATACTCCGTCTTGTTCACGGAAGGAGTTTTTGAACAGAAGTCCGGTCAGAGGGGCAAAATATTCAAACGGGCGGACAGAATAAGACTCGTCAAGGATTGCCTGAAAGTCCTTGAAAGCATCCTTGCTGAAACCCAATCGCTGAGCATTACTTTCAAGTTCAGATATGACATCCGCCTTGTGCCGGCTCCAGAAAAGGTTCCAGGTTTCTAACCTGTGCTTCTGGAGTTTAGATGAGGCCACAAAAGATGTGATGTCTGTATAGCGGTCTATGCTGCCGGAGTTGTGGAGGCTGTCAAGAAGAGGAGCAAGGCTTTCCCTTTGAGTCAGGGCATCGTCCCAGGTTTTGCCCTCGGTAACCAGATAGATGTTAGAAGAATCGTTGATTCCGGCACTTACATCCAAACCCGAAATCAGCGCCTTCTGATCCTCTGACATATAATTAATATGCTGAATATCAGTATCAAATTGCGTCTTAAGGCTCAGCCATACAAAGACCAGCGTAAGAGCCGCCATCACAGAAAAAATCAGGGGCTTTCCATTCAGCGAAGCCGAATAAAATTTCTCAGGCAGCAGGGAACGGTTTTCTCTTACGGAGCTCTTGCCAGTCAGATGAGGCAGAAAGACCAACACAAAAACAATGGTTCCAATCAGCATGAAAGCCGCTATCAGGCCCAAATCCCTAAGCGCCGGTGAATCAAGAGGAATGAGGCTGGCAAAGGCTCCCACGGTTGTAATGTTGCCTATCAGAAGCGGAGGCACCATTTCTCTGAGGATGTTGTGCATATCGGCTCCGGAACTCGTGTGATAGACAAAATGCAGAGGATAGTTCACTGCAATTCCGATTATAATTGAACCTATTCCCAAGACTATTACGGAAACCTCGTTCCTTGCAAGGGCTATCAGCCCCATGGCAAACAAGCATCCGAACAGAACCGGCACAGCTATCAGAATAAGATTTTTGGCCTTTCTGAAAGAATAGACCAACAGGGCAAATATCAGAATCACAGCTATGGATATGGCCAAGGCACTGTCTTTTTTGATACGGCGGGCATTTTCCACGGCTATGACCGGAGCACCGGTAATCAGGATTTCTACTTCCGGACTGGAGGCCATCGTCTGCTTTGCCACGCTTTCCAGTTCCCCTACAAGAGCGGAGTTTTTTGCAGACTCCATAGTACCGTATGGCGAAGTCATGGTTGCCAGGGCACAGCGTCCGCTGCGGGTGTAAATGTATCCATTGTCATACTCTACGGGAAGAGCCCCCAGCACATCGGTCAGACGCTGCTGAACTGGGCTGAAAAGGGCCAGAGGATCTTTCTGCACCCCTGCCGAGAACATATCCGAGCCTGGCATCATGATCATCTGAAGATCAGCTTCCAACTGCCTTTCAACATAATCTTTGCTGCCGAGTATATTCTCCATCCTCACATAGTCCGAATCGGTCAGCATAAGAGGAATGTTGCCATAGATAAAATCAGATATGGCCTCTATCTGCTGAAGATCCGCCCTGCATGTGAAATCCCGTACCTGAGCTCCGGCCCAAGACAGGCTCAGATTGCTTTCAAAGTAATCTACAGCTTCTTCCAGAACATCCTGCCTAACATCCTCGGTCTTTCCCTTGAATACGGCTATGATGCTCTGGCCTCCGGTAATGTCCTGATACAACGACATTGCCTTCTGGTCATCTCCGCCAACAGGCAGAAAGTCAAAGATATTCTCGCTGTACCTGAGAGAATATGCCAGAACCACGAGCAGGCAGCACAGTGCGGCAAGAGTGCCCAGGCACAGCGCCCTTCTCTTTCTGAGATTATCGTACAGCATAAGGAAAAAGCCCGTCATATCCTATGGTTTACAGGTATCTTTCAACAACTTTGTAAAGGTCGGTAAAAAACATTTTTTCAGCATCAGCTATGTCTTTTACCATGTCTCCCAGCCTTTCAAACGTAATGTCTGACGAAGCGCGTTTCTTGAACTTTCGTGAAGACTGGAGCGAAAAGTTCCTCCACATATCGCCTATTCCGGTAATCCTGACAGAAAAATCCTGAAGCTCGGAAATGCCTGTAACTATGGATGCTTCTTGCAGAAAAGCCCCATACAGGAATCTGAAACCTGCGCCTCCGGTACCTATTTCTTCCAGCATCCGGACCAGCTGGGCAAGGTTCATAAGAGCCTTGTGGGTCCCCATCTTCTTTTCCCAAAGCCTGATCCGGCGCGAAAGAAAATACATGCCCTTGATTCCCAGGTTGTGTACCAGGGGCGGAGGGCAGAGCATAGCTCGGCAGGTCTTTCTGATTGCCCTAAGTATCAGAGGCTTGAAGTCCGGCATTTTTCCCGGAACTTTTTCTATCCAGTACATCTGCCCAAACAGGGGGTAGGCCCCGCCCTTTGCAAACCTGACCCTTTCCATGTCCCTTGCTCCCAGATATACTTTTTGCGTGGTGTTGGAGTCCAGAACGGCATATTGCCTTAGGGTTTCATCTTTTCCTATGACGCATATATTGTGGCCGTTGAAATGAAACCTGTATTCCTTTGGAAGGTATGGAAGGTAGTACATTCCTACTACGCATCCCACGGGTTTTCCTTCTTCAAGTATGCTGTCCAGTTTTTCCATAGCCCTTCTGCGACTCAGGAAACGGCGCATTTTTGCCTCAATACCCAGTGTTTTGGTTATGCGTGTAAAGAAAACTCCCGGCAGATAGCGGAACGATGTCACGGGCAATCCTCCCAGTTTCACAAACGGAAGATGGGTAAAGTACAGCCCCCTTGAAAGCCCGAATATCATGGGTTCCGAAAGGTCTATTCCGTGGAAGCGCATGAGTGCCGATATCGTTCCGTTTTCGCAATGGGCCGCACCTCTGTGTTCCAAACTGAGTTCCATATCTATTCCGGTATTGACCTCAGCTCCTCCACCGATATCCGGAGGGCGTCAGCGTAAATTTCCAACGTATGTTCATCCAGAGTCTGGAATACTTCCGGACGGTAATGCTTGCGCACAAGCCTTTTAGAAAATCCGGTATATTCTGAAAGCAGCCTCACCGTCATCAGGTTCTTTACGGCATGATATTCCAGCGGACTGCTCTCTCCTTTCCTTATTTTTTGGGCAATGGCCCTGCACTTTTCGTGAACATCTTCCCAAGCCAGATCCAGGGCCTCGTTCTTGGGTGCCCATCCGCAACTTTCCACGGCACGGTACTGTCCGTCTTCATCTACGGCATAGTTAAGGTCTCGGGCTATGGTACCCTTGTAGTATTTAAGATCCTGCGGAACGTCTTCAGTTTTCATGGCATAGAGTCAGCATACGGTCAGCATGAAATAGCTGTATGAAAAACGGGCACTTTCCGGAACCATGACCAAAATCTTCTGACCTTTCTTCAGAAGGTTGGAATACATGAGTTCCTCTATCATGGCAAAGGCAGACGCAGAAGCTATGTTGCCCACCTTTGGAAGATTCACAAACCACTTTTCTTCCGGAATACAGAACCCTCTCCTTTGAGACTCTTCTATTATTTTGTCTTTGAAGAACATAGAAGAAAGGTGAGGTAAGAACCAGTCTATGTCATCCACAGAGAAGGAATGTTTGCGGCTCAACCGGATGAGATAATCCACACCCAGCGGAACAATATATTCCGACAGCAGCCTGGTATCCTGTTTTATGGCAAAGACCGAACGGTCCAGCCATTCCTGCTGGGTAAAATCGGCCCAGCCTTTTAGACTACCGTCAGAATCGATATCTGCCCCGGCATACATACATGTGGGGTGGCTATTTGCAAAAGATGTAATTTCTATCCAGTCTATCCTCAGCGATATGTCTTCTCGGCCTGGCTTTTCTTCCAAGAGTACAGCCAAGGCTCCGTCTGAGAGCATCCATCTGAGAAACTCCTTTTGGAAAGCCAGCATGGGATTGTTCTCCAGAGAAGAAAGCAGCTTGCCCTCAGTCTGGAAATACGAAGCCCTCAGCCATGCCGAGAGCCTTTCCGAGGCCGATACGGCAGCTTTGTGAGCCAAGCCGGACTTTATTGCCATATATGCATATTTAAGGGCATCAACTCCAGTAAGGCAGGAACCGGCAAAAGAAACAACCTCCATATCGGCGTTTCCGCCCAACTGACCATGAACCATTACTCCATGAGAAGGAACGGTCTGGTCCGGAGACGCCGTACCGCAAGACAGAATATCCAAATCGTCCACAGTCAGAGAGTCATCCAACAGTCCGCGGACGGCATTGGCCGCCATTTCGGAGTTGGTGTGTGTGGATATGCCCTCACGGGAGCAGGCATAATACCTCTGCTTTATTCCGTTGTTGGAAAGAATAATTCTTCTGGCCCTGGACGGAGTACCGTTTATCTTGCCCAGATAACTCTCCATATCTTCGTTGGATACCGGAGAATTGGGAAAGAATTTTGCCGCCTTGGTGATATATACTTCCATCAGGAGAATTTCTTTATAGTTTACATTCTCTGTCCTTTGTACGCGCCACCCTTCTGAAGGGATATGTCATGTAAAAAAACAACTGAGCAAAAGGCGACATTACAAAGAGTACAAATATAAGATAAAAGTAGAAAAGGTTCAACCTCGCGCTCCTAAGTTTGTCATTGAAACCGCCCTTACGCCTTATGTAAGCCGCCCAGAAACCGAACATCCTGTATGCGGTCCTTTCAAGAAAAAGTACAGACGGACGGTATCTTATGGCCCCTGCCCCAAGAAGTTTATCCTGC
>CALBPX010000084.1 GCA_937899055.1 uncultured Bacteroidales bacterium | reverse complement strand
ACATATTTTGTAAAGAGCCATGTAAGAACCACGGAACCGCCTGTTGCAAAGGCAAATAGAATCAGGGCTATGAGCCCCGTGGAACTCAGGGCGTCCATAATCTCCTTGTTCAGGGCCACGCGGATTCCCATCACATACAGCAGAAGGCATACGGTAATCATAATGCCCGGCGAAACCCAGACATTCCGCCTGCCCCTTAGGAATCTTCCGAGAAAGATTCCGATTATCATCAGCCCGAGAGTAATTAGCATAGCCTTTTTCTGTTTGCAGGGCAAATGTACATTATTTTCCCATATTTGAAATGTCTTGCCGCCCAGCCGCAGATTTGTTTTGCAGGCCGTTGATTTGTATATTTGTATGTTTATTCTACTATATATGAAAAAGATGTTTTTTGCATTTTTATTCTCAGCGACACTTATTTGTTGTGGCGCCGGTGCACAGACTGTAACTCAAGTTCCCTATCTGCCGGACGATGGACCGGTTAAAGAAAGCTGCACTTCAATTGTGGTGGCAAAGGATGCCTCCGACGACGGAAGCGTAATGACCGCACACACCTGCGATTCCAACTACCGCACCTGGATTACTATGGAGCCGAGGAAGGTATTTGCACCTGACGAGGCCGATAAGATATACTGGGGGCTGCTGCATACGGAAGAGCCTTATGATATGAGGAATACGGAACTAAAAGGAAGCATAGCAGCACCCACTTCGGAAACATTCAGATACCTCAATGTGGCCTATCCATGCATGAACGAAAAGCAGCTCGCAATGGGAGAAACCACCACCGAAGGCAAGCGTGAACTGGTAAACAAGGCCGGCCTGTTCCAGATAGAGGAACTGGAGAGAATAGCCCTGCAAAGATGTTCCACTGCACGTCAGGCAATTGCCCTTATGGGCTCTCTGGCAGAAGAATACGGTTACGGCGACTGGGGCGAATGTCTTACCGTCATAGACACCAGGGAAGCATGGCTATTTGAAATTTACGGGAGCGGCAAAAGCGGAAGCAAGCCTGGCGCACTCTGGGCCGCACAGCGGATTCCAGATGACCATGTATGCATAAGCGCCAATGTTCCAAGGATTGGAGTAATAGACTTTAATGCTCCGGACCAGTTTATGTACGGCTCTGAACTCAGGCAAAGATGCAAGGAACTGGGCCTTTGGGACGGCAAGTCTGCCTTCAAATTCTGGCCCATGGTTACCACCTATCCTAAAAACTTCTATTACAGAGAGTTTTATGTACTGAGCACCCTTGCTCCGGATTTGGGGCTGAGCTTTGAAGACGATGAAATACCGTTTTCCGTAAAGCCCAAAGAAAAGGTATCGGCTCAGAAGATGTTTGACCTCTACCGCCAGACTTACGACGGAACAGACTTTGACCAAGTCAAGCACCTTAAGATAGGAGTCAAGAGAAACATCCGCAATCAGGACGGAGAAACCGTTACCGTAGTTGACTCAATTGCCCCCATAAGCACGTTTATGACAAACAATACCCGGGCCCTGCTGAATCAGCTCAAGCCGGACTGCGCCCCCAGGATCAGGACCATAGCCGTTATACAGTGCTCATATTCAGAAATCATCAAGTTGCGCGGCTGGATGCCCGATGAAGTTGGCGGCGTGGCCTATTTTGCATTTGACAATCCAGCCCAGACTCCAAGGGTTCCGATATATGCAGGTCAGACAAAACTGCCCAAAGGCTTTGAAGTCTGCGGCCAGAAACGCTACCGCAAAGATGCTGCAATCTGGCGTTTCAGAGAAACCAACCGTGTGGCTACAATAGGTTGGGACAGGACCCAGGAGAAGATTAAAAAAGCCCTTGCCGACTACGACAGGATGCTCTTTGAAGATACCAAGGCGTTGGAAGACAAGGCTGTGCAGCTGATAAAGGAAGGCCGCAAGGAAGAAGCTACAGAACTCCTCAACGGTTATTGCAGCCGTCTGAGCGCATCTGAGCAGAAGACCTGGGAAGAGCTCAGGGAAGAATTCTGGACTATATTTGCAAGGAGTATGTAAGGTCTTGAGTAAAATGCATCTGACAAGTAATTAATCCATTCCGTCATGACAGTAACTGTTCTGCTTCTCATATTTGCTCTGCTGGTGGTTGTTGCCGGCGCATATTCCATGGTTGAAGGCTCTTCCAGAATTGCATCGCGGTTCGGAATCTCCGAGTTGGTTATAGGCATGACCGTAGTGGCCATCGGAACCTCCGCTCCGGAGCTGATAGTCAGCCTCATGGGTGCGCTCAAGGGAAGTGCCGGCATAGCCGTAGGTAACGTAATAGGTTCCAACATCTGCAATCTTCTGCTGATTGTGGGTCTGAGCGCACTTATATATCCGCTCGGCGTTTCAAGGGAAATTGTAAACAGAGACATGCTGTTCATGTTCCTCTCCACGGTTGTTCTGCTTGTAATATCGTTTGACATACAGATAGATACACTTACCATAGACGACGATATGTCCTCCAATTTCATATCCCGCAGCGAGGGTATATTGCTCATACTGTTCTTCCTGATTTTCATATTCTATTCTGTTGCAAGTGCAAAGCGGGGCGAAAGAACGGCATACAGGATGTCCGAAAAGCAGACCTCTGACAATGAGGAAAAGCCTCAGAAGAAGTACAACATTCCTCTGGCCCTTCTGATGATTGCCGTCGGACTTGCAGCCCTGATCTGGGGCGGAAACCTGCTTGTAGAAAAGGCCATAACCGTAGCCAAGTATTTTGGAGTATCGGACGTTGTTATAGGTTCAACGATAATTGCAATAGGAACCAGCCTGCCCGAACTTGCCACCAGCGTAGTTGCAGCATTCCGCAAAAAAGTTGGCCTGGCACTGGGCAATGTTGTTGGAAGCAACATATTCAATGTATTTCTGATACTTGGAGGTTGCTCGGCGATAACCCCTCTCCCACTTGCCGACATCAACCACATACATTTTATATTCCTGCTTCTGGCAACCCTTCTGATACTGCTTGCGGCAAGAACCAGTTTCAAGATCAGAAGGTCTGAAGGGGCACTCCTGCTTGCCTTTTATATTTTGTATATAATCGTGAACATCTCTGTAAATTAAGCCTTTATCCACTTTCCTGAGGAATTTGTCAGAGTTTTAAAGAACATTTGGATAAAGTTGATTATATTTGCCTTCGCAATAAAGTAAAATGTTTTACTATAATAGGTAATATTATATGATACTCAACAAACAGGTCGGAATGTTTCTCAATCTTGTTCACAACCGCTTCAAGCAGTATGTAACAGCCATTTTTGAGGAGCACGGATTCAACATCACCCCCGAACAGTTTCTGGTTATGGACACTCTGTGGGACGAGGGTGTGCTTACTCAGCAGCAGATTGCAGACTATCTCCTGAAAGACAAGAATTCCGTTGTAAAACTGGTTGACGGTCTGGAGGAAAGGAAGCTGGTGAACAGGCTCAGCAACCCTAAGGACAGACGCCAGAACCTGATCAAGGTTACAAAATATGCTCTTGAAATCAAGGACAGGGTAACAGAAGCTGCAATGGCGGCTGTAGATCACATAATCAACGGAATATCCAAAGATGACATGCAGAACTTCATAAAAGTTCTGAGCAAGATGGCCGAGAATATGAACAACGACATTGACCTTCTGGCCCTTGCAACCAAGTACCCTACCGTTAAGCAATGATATGAGAAAGCTTTACGACAAACTGATGTCCGACTACCGGATCCGCGAGGGCCTGAATGCCTGCATCAACTGCGGTACCTGCACGGCTATATGTCCTGCGGCAGAGTTCTACCGCTACGACCCCAGAAGAATTGTGGATATTGTTCAGCACAAGGATGATGCACAGATAGAGGAACTGCTCAGAAGCAACACCATCTGGTACTGCGGAGAGTGCATGAGCTGCGTAACCAGATGCCCCAGAAAGAATGCAGCCGGACTCATAATCATGGCCCTCAGAAACCTCTCCATAGAAACCGGGCTGTTTATGGAATCCGAAAAGGGGCGGCAGATGTATCTTCTGTGCAAAGACCTCAACCACAACGTGCTAAACTATGGATACTGCGTATATCCGAGGAATTTTGGATACAAGGAGCATCAGGAAGCAGGGCCGGTGTGGGAATGGGTTTACAACAATCTGGACGATATTTACGAAAGACTCGGCGGTAACCTGGACAAAGAAGGCCCCGGGGCCATGCGCCGCATACCGCAGAAAGACCTTGACGAACTCAAGAGAATCTACGACATAACCGGAGCTACGGCAAGACTGGAATCTGTACGCAGGGCCGGCCTTGAGAAAGCCGCAGAACTCGGTCTTACCGAAGAAGAATATTGCAGTAAGATTTATTCTGAATGTGGGGCAGAACACTTCAACCACTGACATTTATGATTTACGAAGGAAAAAAGAAGATCTGGGCCGACTACCAGAAAGAAATACCCGAAGACCACTATTTTTATGTACGCAGTTGTATAAGGCAGTCGTTCTTTCCGGCTTCGGAGGTTACATTCCTGGATATAACCAGAAACAAGCTCGGCAAAGACATATTTGAAACCGAGCATCACACAACCTGCGGCGGCATAGCCTACCATTCAGACACAATTCCGCAGGAAACGGCTATGACCATAATAGCCAGGCAGTTTGCCCTGATGAAAAAATATGGCTACGAAAACTATGTATGCTCCTGCATCACTTCGTTCGGGCTCTACTGCGAAACTCTTGAAACCTGGCGCGAATTTCCGGAACTCCAGCAGAAGATTGCAGACAACCTGTGGAAAGCCTGCAAGCTGGAATTTGCAAAGCCAAAGTTTCTGGTCCATGCCAGCGACCTTATATACAAATACCGTATGCAGATTGCGGCAAACAGCAAGTGACTGGAGTTCAGACGTGTGCTCTTCCGATCTCTCAAGGTTGTGGAACACATTGGCTGCCATTATTCGAAGATGTTCCCTTCCAAGGGAGTAGGCGGTGCTGAATATCCCTACGTCCTGGTCGGAATGATCGAGGCCTGGGGAGGGGAGATCGTGGATTATCCGGAACGCCGCCACTGTTGCGGATTCGGTTTCAGGCAGTATTTCATCAAGGGCAACAGAGGCTATTCCCTGTCCAACACCCACAAGAAGTTCGAAAGTATGGAACCATTCAGGCCGGACATGATAATTACAAACTGCCCCGGATGCCCCTATTTTCTTGACCGCTGGCAGTATGTAATTGCGGAAACCCAAGGCCGCACCTACGGCCAGGACGGCCACGGCATTCCTGTATTCACATACGAAGAAGTTGCAGGCCTTGTAATGGGCTATGATCCATGGGATCTGGGGCTTCAGACTCATCAGGTGAGCGTTGAGCCTCTGCTGGATAAAATAGGCATACCATACGATCCTGCAAAGAAATACCTTGCCAAAAACGGAAAAAATATCGGTGAACCTAAAAAACCACACTGTCTGAAATAACTGTCATGAAAAAGAATATACTGGTAATAGGCGGCGGACCGGCAGGCCTGGAAGCAGCTTCCAACCTCAGAAGGCTCGGACACAATGTCATACTTATAGAAAAAGAAAAGCAGCTTGGCGGTCATCTTGCAAAATGGGACAGACTCTTTCCTGACGGAGTTTCTGCAAAACAGACTTTGGATGCGCTCAAGAGCAAGATGGTTGGAGTGAACTGCTTTATGGAAACTCAAATCCAGAGCCTGAATGTGCTCGACAGGTCCTACAACGCCATACTTTCCAACGGCATCACAGTCCTGGCCGATGCAGTTCTTCTTGCAAGCGGGTTTGACCTTTTCAAGGCCCGGAAAAAAGAAGAATACGGCTATGGTATATATGAAGGCGTAATTACCAACGCAGACCTTGAGGAGGCTTTCAGGCTCGGCAGGCTGCCGGAGAAAAAGCCACAGGCCATAGGTTTTGTCCACTGCGTGGGTTCCAGAGACGAAAAAGCCGGTAATCCGGCCTGTTCCAAGGTATGCTGTGCAACGGCAGTAAAACAGGCATGTGAAATAAAAGAAGTATATCCTGATGCTGATGTATATTGCTTCTACATGGACCTGAGGATGTTCGGCAGGCATTACGAAGACCTTTACCTCAAGGCTCAGAAGCAATATGACATAAGATTCATCAGAGGCCGTGTTTCGGAGGTGGCGGAAACTGCGGATGGCCGGCTTCAGGTTAAGGCAGAAGACACTCTGTCCAGCAGGCCATTGCGTGTTACGCTCGATCTGCTTGTACTTATGGCAGGTATGAGACCTTCTGAAGATGGCCGCAAAATTGGCAAGGAACTCAATCTCACAACAGAAGAAGACGGTTTCTTTTCCTCTGCAGACAACCTGCTGGATATCCAGAAGAGCAAACTTCCGGGCGTATTCTACGCCGGAGCCTGTACAGGGCCCAAAACGCTTCCGGACACTCTGCATGAGGCCAGGAGCGCAGCCCTGGAAATAGACAGATATCTGACATCAGACCAAAGGCAATGATAGATTTCGGTTTTACAATCAGCCCGAGTTCAAGAATCAATCTTGACTGCATAGACCGCAAATCTTTTGCGGCCTTGGCAAAGCTGGAGCCGGATGTGCTCAAATGCATGGCCTGCGGAAGCTGTACAGCCAGCTGCACCGCAGGCACTTTTGTACCTACGAGCCTGAGACAGGCCATATTGATGCTCCGGAGGGGGCAGCAGGCCCAGGCACTCAGACTTCTGGAAGGCTGTATGCTCTGCGGCAAATGCACAATGGTCTGCCCCAGAGGAATCAATACCCGCAATCTGATTCTGTCTGTCCAGAAGGTCTATTCTCAAGATGATGCACAAAAGGAGGGCAAAAGATGAAATTCTTGCTGGCTACTATATCTCAGACTGTTACTCCGGAGGGCATCATAGACCGATACCCCAACAGCTACAATCATTTTGTACTGCCTTTTGTCATAGGTATAACCTTCATTCTGGTCTATCTGTTCATAGGACTCGTAAGGATAATCTACCACCTCCCCTCTCAGGACCGGTTGCAACTGCTTAAATCGCTGTTTATTCCAAAGACGGCGTGGAAGAATCTGAAGGATATATTCTGCGATTGCCTCCTGCATACGAAGATATGGAAGCGCAAGCCTCTTCTGGGTTATATGCATTCCGCCATAGCATTCGGGTGGTTCATGCTTATTGTGCTTGGCCATCTGGAAGTTGCGCTGTTTGCCCCAAGGCATCTCTCGGGCCTGTCCGAAGGCTCTCTCTACTACCCTATTTTCTACAGGTTCTTTATATGGATGAATCCGGAACATGAAACTCTTAGAGGCTCGGTATTCCTGTTCCTGATGGATTTCTTCCTGCTTTATGTACTGAGCGGAATTGCCCTGGCCATGTTCAAGAGGGTGCGCTCCATAGCCCTTGGCATGAGGCATACCACAAAACCCTCTCTGGCAGACCGGGTTGCTCTCTACTGCCTTTGGGCCATATTCCCGCTAAGACTTTTGGCAGAAGGGTTTACAGCCGACCTGAGCGGCGGAAGCTTTCTGACCAAGCCGTTGAACTGGCTCTTCAGGGCCTTCTTTGGAAATGAGCTCAACTTCCTTCCCACATGGTGGGCCTATTCGATATGCCTGGGCCTGTTCTTCCTGGCAATGCCTTTTTCCAGATACATGCACATACTTACTGAACCTCTGCTCATTCTGATGCGCAATGCCGGCCTGAGAGTCAGGCATCCACGCAAAGGTTTTGCAGAGGCAGAAATCTATGCGTGCTCCAGCTGCGGGCTCTGCCTGGATGCCTGCCCTATGAACGCCCAGAAGAAAAACCTCAGATATTCCTCTGTGTATTTCATCAGGTTCCTGAGAAGGCATAATACAAGAAGAGTCAATGAGATAGCCAATAAATGCCTGATGTGCGGCAAGTGCGCCACAATTTGTCCTGTAGGAGTCAACTCCCATGCAATCAGGCAGGTGCAAAGAGAATCGCTGAATAATAAACTCAAATTCAACTATTCATATCTCAGCGATTTGAACTCGCGCAAAGACTCTGCAAAAGGCAAGGTCCTTTACTTTGCAGGTTGTATGAGCCACCTGACTCCCAAGATTATACGCTCTGTTGAAAATATGCTGGAGGCTTCCGGAATCCAATATGAGATGCTTGACAGAGAAGGCGGAATATGCTGCGGAAGGCCGCTTATGCTTGCCGGAAAGACTGGAGCTGCAAAATCTGCCGTGGCAGCTAACAAAAAGGCCATAGAAGAATCAGGATGCAGTATTTTGCTGCTGAGCTGCCCTATCTGCCTTAAGATATTCAAAGAGGAATACGGACTTGAAAACATAGAGGTCCTACACTATACCCAATTTGCGGAAAGGCTGGTCAAAGAAGGCAGACTCAAACTTTCAGAAACTGAGCAATCCATTGTATATCACGATCCTTGCGAACTTGGCCGCGGCTGCGGAATATACGACGAGCCAAGGAATGTGCTTAACGGAATCGGCCGTCTGGTAAAGGCTCCGAAGGAGAGAGACGAAAGCATCTGTTGCGGACTCAGCCTTGGCAGTCTGACCCTCGACGAAAAAGACCGAGGCAAAATAGCCGAAAGCTGCGTGGGCAACCTTATGGCCCACAACCCAGATTCCATAGTAACTGCCTGCCCTATGTGTTATAAGGCCTTAAGGAGCAAGGCCGATGTTCCTGTAAAGGACTTTGCCGAAATTATAGTGGAAAATATCGCTGAGAATAATAATTAACAAATTAAGATATGGAAATCAACCCTACAAATTACCGACTGGAAAACTGCCTGACCCACAGAGTTTTTGACGATACAGGCTGGCTTATGGCCGACCCTGAGGACAACAGGCCTGCCTTGGTACGTGCCGTTTACGAAAAGAAACAGATTGAATTCAAAGGCCCGGAATACGGGATTTACAGGTTTGCAGACTGGCTGCCTGTAAGCCGCATGCTCAAAGGCAGCTGCGCACCTGTGACATACAAGAGCCAGGGCCTGGCTAAAAAGCTGGGGCTGAGCAATCTGTACATAACCTACAGCGGTTGGTGGCCGGAAAAGGGAGCATTCATGAACACATGCTCGTTCAAGGAAACCGAAGCCTATTCCGTATGCGGAAGGCTAAGTGCCCACAACAAAAGGGTTCTGGTTGTGGCATCCGCCGGCAATACGGCAAGAGCCTTCTCTCAGGTCTGTTCAGACAATAACATTCCTCTGGTGATAGCCATTCCTGAAGACAATCTGAACGCCCTTTGGTTCAAAGAGCAGCTTAACAGCTGCGTAAAGGTGATATGCTCGCCAAAAGGCAGCGATTATTTTGACGCCATAGCCCTTGCGGCCAAACTGAATGCATCAGAGATGTTTATGGAAGAAGGCGGAGCAAAGAATGTTGCCAGAAGAGACGGTATGGGAACAACCGTTCTGTCTGCCGCTCAGGTCATAGGACATATTCCGGACGCATACTTCCAGGCTGTAGGGAGCGGTACCGGAACCATAGCTGCATACGAAGCCAACCTGAGGCTCGTCCAGGACGGCAGATTCGGTAACAACATAATGAATCTCATTCCTTCTCAGAATGTACCGTTTACTCCTATGTACGATGCCTGGAAGGCCGGCAGCCGCGCCCTGCTTCCTATGGACGAAAACGAAGGCCGAATCAAGGCCCTACAGATCAAGGCTCCGGTACTGAGCAACCGCAAACCGCCATACTCCCTGGCCGGAGGGCTTTACGATGTGCTTGCAGCGTCCAAAGGCGATTTCCAGAAGGTTACCAACGGCGAACTCACAGAAGCTTGCGACATGTTTGAAGAACTGGAAGGCAGAGACATCTATTCTGCAGCAGGAGTTGCAGTTGTAAGCCTTATTAAATCGCTGAGAGAAGGGCTTGTAACACCAGATCAGACAATAATGCTGAACATCACCGGCGGCGGAGAAAAATGCTTCAAGAAAGAGTTCAACTATGTAAACGCCAAGGCAGACCTGATACTCTCCCCAGAATGCAGTCCTGCGGAAGTCATAGACAAAGTTACGGCACTGTTCTGACAACAGCAGACATCAAAAAAAGGATGACCCAACGGCCATCCTTTTTTTTACGGTCATAAAGAAAATTATTTCTTTTCAGTAGTTGAATTGTCCTTGGCCTTCTCCATCTTCTTGTTGGAAGTGTTCTTGGTAGTGGTAGTAGTCTTAGACTTCTTGTCTGAGGTAGTCTTCTTCTTACCTTCCTTACCACTCTTTTCATCAGCTTTTTCCTTTACCTTTTCTTTCTTCTGAGGCTCTGATACAGAAGAAGTTGAAGCCAGAGCATAAGTACCGCTCAGCAAGAATGCGCTGATGCAGAAAATTGTAATGATTTTTTTCATAATCTGAAGTTTTAAAATTGTGAATGATTGTGTTAACTGTAACAAATGTAGCAATTATTTTCAACAATCAGCAATGTTAGCAAAAACCATGCTATTTTTTCTCAGCGATAAAAAAAAGTGGATGGACCGTTGTAGCCCATCCACCTCATAATTTCCTTTAAGGAAAATTATTTCTTTACAGCATCAGCTGCGTCCTTAACTGCGCCCTTAACTGCGTCAGCTGCATTCTTAGCGGCCTCAACGGTCTCCTTTGCTTCGTTGGCAGCATTCTCTACCTTCTCAGCGGCGTTCTCGATGGCGTTCTTAGCCTCAGTTGCCTCAGCCTCAGCTTCCTCAGCAACAGCCTCAGTAGCCTCAACGGCAGCCTCAGCGTCAGCCTTTACTTCTTCTACTACCTCAGTAGCGGCCTCAGTTGCCTCAGCGGCAGCCTCAGCGGGCTTATTGTTATTGCAAGCTACAAATGCAAGAGCTGCAACAGCGATGAACAATACTTTCTTCATGATCTTTAAGTTTTAAAATTATTAATAGTTATAGTGTTTCTGCTTGTTTTGCACTGCAAAAGTATAACTCTGAGATTATCGCTGAGCAAACAATTATGAGTTTTAGCCGTTTTGCAACAAAAAATTAACACAGCTGATTTTGATAAATGATACTCAGTCTCAAAAAAAAGATTATATTTGCACTCCCAATTCAGAAATCTGGATGTGGCGCAGTTGGTAGCGCACCTGGTTAGGGACCAGGAGGCCGCTGGTTCAAGTCCAGTCATCCAGACAAAACAAAGGGTATGATTCCATCTGGGTCATACCCTCTGTTTTAAGGTGAGTTGTCCGAGTGGTTGAAGGAGCCTGCCTCGAAAACAGGTTTACGGTAACACGTAACGGGGGTTCGAATCCCTCCCTCACCGCAAAGCGGAAGAAAAAATCAGC
>CALBPX010000083.1 GCA_937899055.1 uncultured Bacteroidales bacterium | reverse complement strand
CAAACAGAGGATAATAGGTTGTAGTGTTATTTTCCGTAACACTTGCGACATTGTTTGAAACAACAATATCCCAACCTGCAAGATGTCCGATAAATCCTTTTGCTATTTTCTTATGACCGGATTCAACATATTTAAGTTCTTCAAGTTTACCTAAATAGAATTGATATTCCGGCGGAACGATAGCAACCATTTGACCGTCAATCCAATTTGTATGACCTTTTCTATCACCTCTTTTAAATTCTGCTTGCATATATGCTAAAATTTCTTTTGCATAATCAGCATCCAAAGTGATAGCGGAATTGTTTGAACCGGATAAATAGTGTCCTGCCCTTGTATAAAGTTTTCCGTAAGCCGTATCAACTGCG
The DNA here is from genome assembly GCA_937899055.1 of uncultured Bacteroidales bacterium. Lineage (GTDB taxonomy): Bacteria > Bacteroidota > Bacteroidia > Bacteroidales > UBA932 > Egerieousia. The sequence goes on along the minus strand of CALBPX010000083.1, from coordinate 15,911 downwards.
GCTGCAAATTGCTTAATAGCATCTGAAGAATATTCTTTTGCTAATTCAACTTTTTGTTTTAAGTCGGGAGCATTTGCTATTTGTTGCTTTTTGACTTCATCAACTTCAAAGTGGAAGGCTTTACCCTTATCAAATTTTACTTTTGCGGTAGTAGTGTTTGTTAATTCTGCATCCGGTAAATCACCGCCTGTATAATCAAACAAGTTTACCATAGCAGGCATAATAACATCAACTTCCGCACCGTGACGAACTCCGTCTTTGAGTTCCGTGTGTGCCAACTGACCTATTACCATTTCGTCATAAATGTATTTGTTATATGCTTTGGTAAAGGTTGTAATCATTAATTGTTCGTCTGACATATATTACTCCTTTTGTTTATTTTTTACACAAGTTCGGCAATCGCCTTATCGAGTTCTTCGGGCGAGTAATCTTCAATATTTTTTGTTGAAGTATTTTGCTGAATAGTTTTCGGAGTTAGATTTTTAAGTTCATCTAACTCCGATTTGTTTTCTTTATTTGCGTTTTGCTCCGCTATAAATTCTTTTCTGAAATACTCTTTCAAGTTTTCGAGATGTTTTATAAAAGCGGCGGTTTCAAACCTGTCACCTTTTACTTTTAGGGCATCCGCAAAGAAATTTGTAAATTCGGGTATTTTAAACCAATCGGGAAAATCCTTAATTGAATTTTGAACAAAAGTTTCAGCTTCCTGTCTTATAACTTCAAGCCTTTGTTCTTGTTGTTGTTGAAGAATTTGATTTTTAGTGCGTTCGGCTAAAACGGAAACATTTTTGACAATATCAACACTAAATTCATCCTCAATGCGTTCCAAAAGTTCCGGTGTGGGATTTTTAGCATATAAAGCCAAAAGTCCACGCACTTTATCGGGTTCTTCTACCGTATGCAAATATTTCATATATTCGTCTGCGGTAGCACTTGCAATTTCTGTCACAAGTGCATATTCTTCGGGATTTTTATATCCTAAATTTTGTGCTTCAATTTGTGCCTGTTCCCGTATTTGCTTCGCATAATCGGCTTGCTTTTGAAGTTCCGTTTTCTCTTTTTGCCATTGTTCTTTTTCGACTGCCAACGGTTGAAGTTCGTTATATGACTTTAATAAATCATCAATATTTACCGTACCGTCTTGATTTAAAAACTGTTCGGGAATTTGAGGTTTTGTATTATCCTCGTCCGTTGTTTCTTCGTTTTGAACATTTGTATTATCGTTATTTCCTGTATTATCGGGAACATCCGTAGTGTTCGTGGTTTCTGTGGTATCGTCTAATATTCCGTCAATTTGTTCATCCAAAGAAACATCTTGATTTTGGGTTGAAACATTTTCATCCGTCATAATTTTTTACTCCTTTTTTAATTTGCGTTGTTCTGTGTGAAATTCAGTTTCCCATTTGTCCGTATCGGCAATATTTTTCAACATTCCTTTAAGCACCAAAGGTTCAATGTCAGAATTTGCCAATCTTAAAATGTTTTCTAATTGAAGTTCTTTAATTCGTTTATATTCGGCAGAGCCGATAAGATTGAACTTCTTAATCAATATATATCTGTTCATAATTAAATAGTTGCCTGTTGACTTTTGGCTATTGATTCCAATTCCTCTTGCGGTGTTTTTTGTTCAACGGGAGTGTTTGAGTTTTGTGCTTTTGCATCATTAGCACCTTGTATCATTTGTTGAACTGCCGGATCTTGAAGTAAAACAGCCTGTATTTCTTGTGGTATTTGCGGCACTTGTTGAATAAACCGTTCGGGGTTTTCAACTCCTTTTTGTTCCATATACCAAGTAAATACTGACTTAATATCAAGCGGTATGTAGTTTGCAAACCTTTCAACCGCAAGAATAACCATATCGGCAAAACTGAATCTTTCAGTCATAGAATTTCTGTCGGAATATGTATATCTGTATTCCGCTTGTCTTACTTCATCCGTAATTAAAACATTTTCGGGATTATTGTCTTTGTTTAAATAAACGGTTTCAGAACCGAATTTAAAATTTGCACAAAGTTTTGCTATATTTTTGACATTAGGCACTATAAAATATTGGTTTATAATATCCAATATCATTGAAAGTCTTGTTGTTTGCCCTTGCGTTTTAACCGAAATTTCCGTTGCGGTTTTATTCCCCTTTTCTTCCGCTCCGACCATATTCGGGAAAATGCCCGATATTTCACTCATTAAATCAGATAAAAATGTAATATCGCTTATGAAAATATTTGTTGAAAATGACAACGGTTGAATACTGCTTGATGTATAAAGTTGCGGATCATAAGTAATAATCTTGCCCGGATAAAGTTCGATTTCGTCATCTTCAAAAAAATCTTTCGGACAAAGTAAAGGCGGATTTTCTGTCAAAGACTGCATATTAACCGTCTTGTTCATTAAATCTTCCTGTGTGTGGGCCAAATCCAAAACGGAATATAAAGGACTGATACCTCGTTTTGTTTCGCTATCCTGTATGAAAGCACCGAAAGTAAACGGATTTATTACATATTTGTTTTTATCAAAACGAACAAGGAATTTACCGCCTACAACAACTGCGTGCCAATTTTTTAAAACAGTTCCGTCTTTTAAGGTAAAGTTTCCCCAATGTTCCAAGACTTCAACTGTATAAAAAAATTGGCACGCAGAAATCGTCGCCTCCCTTGACCGTTACGCCGCTCTTTACGGTAATGCTGCTTCCTTTGGTCATACCCGGGGCAGAAACCAGGATGGTTGCGCTGTTATATGAACGGGGAACCTTGACGCTCATGAGGTTGGTACCGGTTGAACTGGTAATTGCAATGTAAGTGTTCTGGGCTATTGAAGCCTGCCCGTATATCAGCGAAGCCTGGGTTGATGTGTTGGACGGAGTGGATGTTCCGCCACCGAAGCCTATCAGCACACCGCCTGTGATGGTGAATGTGTTCTGGTCGCAGTCAAACCCGTCTTCGGGCGAAGTGGTTCCGCTTGCTATTATATTTCCGCCGGAAATCGTAAGGGTTCCGTTGGAATCTATGGCGTCGTTGTTGGTTGCGTAGGCGTAGATGTTTCCGCCGGATATTACAATGCTGCTCTTGGCGTTAAGGGCGTCGTCGTATGTATGTACCAGCGTATTGCCGCCGCTTATGGTCATGACTTTCTTGCTCTCTATACCCTCGCTGCCTTCGCCGCCGCTGGTTCTTACCCAGATATCTCCGCCGCTGATGCTGAGGTTGCCATCGGCCTTGATGCCCTTGGCCTTGGCGTCATAGCTGCCGTACTGATACTGCTTGCCGGTAGTTATCACCTTGAGGGTTCCGCCGCTTATATCTATGTCGATGTCTGAGCTTATGCCCTTTCCGCCGGCACCTGTGCTCTTGATGTAAAGCTCGCCTCCGGTCATCTTGAAGTTGTCGTCGGCCTTGATGCCTGCACTTGCAGTAACATCGTTCTCGTCTGAATCCCACTTTCCGCCGCCGGAGGTCAGGATGGTTGTCCTTCCGCCGTTTACATATACTATGGAATCGCAGGATATGCCCTTCTTAGCCGTTCCGCTTACAGAAATGTTGAGCACGCCGCCCTCTATCTTCACTCCGTCATTGGCCTTGAGGCCATGGCCGCCGGAAGCCGTAACATTGATTACATTGCCCGGACGGAACCTCAGGTAGTCGTCGGAAACTATGCCGTGCTTGTAAACCCCGTTGACGTTGAGGGTTCCGCTGCCTGAAAATATGAGCTGCCCTTCGCTGAAGAAACATCCCTTTTCGTCCTCGCCTTCGGTGGTATTGTAAGAAGACCCGTCTTTGAGAGTGTTGGTTCCGTCAAGAACTACAAACACCCTCTTGCCGCTCTGGATGTTGATTGGCGCACCGTCGTTGTTGGTGAGTGTCAGAGAACTGAGGCTGAGCTTGAACTTCTTTTCGCTGTAAATCTTAAACCTTCCATCCGAGGAGGTACCGCTCAGTTTGTACTCCACCTTTTTGGCAGAAGAATTTACGGTTACATCTGCTCCGTCAACATCCACCTCCACACCGCTTGCGCTGCCGGTCACGGTTGCAGTAGAACCGTTATAGACGATTGAAATCAAAGTAGAAAACTCCGAGTTTTCTATGTAGTCCTCATCATCAGCAGGAACCGTCTCAGTTTCGCTGAGGGCAGAAGTATTCAGGCTGATGTCAAACGTTGTAAGTGTAGAATTGCTTGCTATGACGTTGGCAGGTGAAGAAGATCCCCCGCTCTTGAACGATGAACTGGTGCCGCTGCCACTTCCGCTGCCCGGAGTAACAACTCCCTCAGGAGGGTTAGGATCATCCAGAACACCGCTGCCGCTGTCTGAAGAGCAGGCCGCTGCAAGTGAAAGGCCCGCTGCTAACCACATAAGATAAACCAACTTTTTCATAACCATTAACTATAATGTTCTTTTGAACCGCTATTGCAAAGTTAAGGCCAAAATGCGCAATTCAGAATTTTTTTCTCAGCGATTGGCTTCTGATGCTCACCGGCCCGGGGTATTTGGTAAATCGGGAATAAAGGCTTAACTTTGGGTAAATAATTGATTTGATTTATGAACAACGTTATAAGTATGAACCCCAACGCCATTGTGGCGTACCTTCAGAAGGTGCCCTCCGAGTTTACAAAGGAGGACATCATAAAATATATCAAGGACAATGGCATCCAGATGGTAAACTTCATGTATCCTGCCGGAGACGGAAGGCTAAAGACACTGAATTTTGTCATCAGCGATGAAGTTTATCTGAATACGATTCTCTCCTGCGGAGAAAGAGTAGATGGAAGCAGTCTGTTCAAGTTCATAGAAGCCTCAAGTTCTGACCTTTATGTACTGCCAAGGTTCCGTACGGCCTTTGTAGATCCGTTTGCAGAAATTCCTACCGTAACAATGCTGTGCTCGTTCTTCAACAAAGACGGCCAGCCCCTGGAAAGCGCACCGGAACACACTCTCAGAAAGGCCTGCCAGGTATTCAAGGCCAAAACCGGATGTGAGTTTCAGGCTATGGGAGAGCTTGAATACTACGTAATTGCAGATGACGACAACCTGTTCCCTGCCACCGACCAGAGAGGCTATCACGAAAGCGGCCCGTTTGCAAAGTTCAACCAGTTCCGCATCCAGTGCATGCATTACATAGCTCAGGCCGGAGGGCAGATAAAGTACGGACATTCCGAAGTGGGGAACTTTACCCTCAACGGAAAAATCTACGAACAGAACGAAATAGAATTCCTGCCTACGGATGCGGAAGATGCAGCAGACCAGCTGACTCTGGCCAAGTGGATTATCCGTAACCTGGGCCACAAGCAAGGCTACGACATAACCTTTGCTCCAAAGATTACCGCCGGCAAAGCCGGAAGCGGCCTGCATATCCACATGAGGATAACCAAAGACGGCAAGAGCCAGATGATAGAAAACGGCGAACTTTCTCAGACGGCCCGCAAGGCAATTGCCGGAATGATGGTTCTGGCTCCTTCCATAACCGCCTTCGGCAACAAGGTTCCAACATCCTACTTCCGCCTTGTACCGCACCAGGAAGCCCCTACAAATGTCTGCTGGGGCGACCGCAACCGTTCTGTCCTGGTAAGGGTTCCGCTGGGCTGGACGGCCGGCGGCGATATGAGCTGCCAGGCCAATCCTCTGGAAAAACCTTCCGGCATAGACACAACCCAGAAGCAGACCGTAGAAATGCGTTCGCCAGACGGCAGCGCAGATGTTTACCAGCTCATTGCAGCCCTCTGCACAGCCTGCCGCATAGGCATAGAAATGCCTGATGCATTGCAAATTGCAGAAAACACCTACGTTAATGTCAACATCCACGACTCCAAGAACGCAGACCGTCTTGCAAAGCTGGACCAGCTGCCGGACAGCTGCCAGGCCAGCGCCCAGTGCCTGAAGGCCCAGAGAGAGTATTACGAAAGAGAAGGTGTATTTTCCGCAAACATGCTCGACGGCATAATTTCCCAGCTGGAAAGCTATCGCGACAAACACCTCAGACGCGAAGTAGAGAACAACCCCAAGGAAATGCTCCACATAGTAAAGAACTATTTCCACTGCGGTTAAGGCATTACGGCCTTTTATCCTTGAAAAGACAAATGAAAATTCCTCAAAGTATAAATAAACATTGTGTAAAATGAAGAGAGTATTATTTACCCTTATTGCAGCTATGTTCTGCTCAGGCCTCATGGCCCAGAACCTCGGTCAGAACGAACTGGCTGAGCTCAAGGCCAGCTTCAACAACGACAGCTATGCCAAGAGCATCCACAACATCATCTCCACTACCAAGGGTATCAAAGCCTTGGCCTACAACCCCTCAGCCGTGCAGGGGACCGATGATTTCTTCAAGTACAGCGTAGATGTCAACGGCATTACAGACCAGAAGAGCAGCGGCCGTTGCTGGATGTTCACCTCCATGAACCAGCTCAGACCCCTGGTGATGAAAAAATACAACATCAAGAACTTTGACTTTTCGCACAACTACAGCTATTTCTACGATGTCCTGGAAAAGGCAAACCTCTTCCTTGAGAACGTAATTGCAACCTCCAACAAACCCTTTGGCGAAAGGGCTGTAGATGAACTCTTCAAGTCTCCGGTTGGAGACGGCGGAGTATGGAACCTGTTCTTCAACATTGCAGAAAAGTACGGCGTGGTTCCGGCAGATGTAATGCCTGAAACCGAGCAGAGCAACTCCACCGGCCAGTTCATTTCCATAGTCAACGAAAGGCTCCGCAAGGGAGGCTACGAAATCCGTCAGGTATATGAAAAATCTATGAAGGTAATGCGCAGCGGCCTGAGCGGCGACCCTCACACCAATGCAGAAAAAATCAAGATGGAAACCCTCAAGGACGTTTACCGCATCCTTGCCATCTGCCTTGGCGAGCCACCGGCAGAATTCACCTGGAAGTTCAGAGATTCCGACGGCAAGATCCAGACCGTAAAGACCACTCCTCAGGAATTTTACAAGAGCATAATACCGGCAGACTACAACTCCAAGGATTATGTAATGATAATGAACGACCCTACAAGAGAGTATTACAAGATTTACGAAATAGACAACTACCGCAACACCATGGAAGGCATCAACTGGACATATCTGAACCTTCCGAACGATGACATCAAGAAGGCAGCCGTTGCTTCAATAAAGGCCGGAGAGCCTATGTACGCCTCCTGCGATGTAGGCAAGCAGAGCAATACCCAGGCCGGCGTAGGATATATGGATCCGGGCATCTACAACTACGGTCAGCTTTTGGGCGTAAACCTGGATATGGACAAGAAAGCCAGGATACTCACCCGCCAGAGCGGCTCCTCACACGCAATGCTCATAGTTGCAGTTGATACAGACGAAAACGACACTCCGCTGAAGTGGAAGTTTGAAAACAGCTGGGGCCCGCAGGCCGGCAAGGGAGGATATCTGATATTCACGGACAAATGGTTCGACGAATATATGTTCCGCCTTGTTATCAACCGCAAGTATCTGGACAAGAAAGCAATAAAGGCCCTGGACCAGAAGCCGGAAATGCTCCCTATGTGGGACTATATGTTCTAAAAGGCTAACGCGGCCTGCTTACGATCCTGCGCATCAGCGGATGAAGATTGTTGCAGCGCGTGCCCAGATTCTTCAGAAAACCAAGACCTAAAGACTTATATTTAAGGAGTATGTAACCCTGCGGCCAAGACGGCTGCGGGGTTATGTTTTCTTTACAAAGGAACCTAAGGGCTGTCTGAGTATCTACTTCCACGCAGGCAAAACAGATGTCCAGCACAGGATTGCTGACCTTAACCGCCGTTTTGTCACCTTCTGCAAGGGCACAACTCAGGGCAAAGTCTGCATCCGGAACCAGGGTTTCTCCCTTCAGCCGCCCTACTCTGCAACCCAACATCTTGGTATTGAGGTTGTCATATACACAGAGCATATTTGCTGCAAGATCTTTGCAGGCAGGCAGCATAAACACCTCGTCGGCCTTATGCGATTTTGCAAAGCAGGCTCCGAAGGCCGGATCAAAGGTCAGACTAAGCCTTGGCTGCCCACCCTTGCGCCTGACCGTGCGGCTCCCCTCCTCGGACGGCTTCTTTCTCAAAAGCGCAAAGAACTGTCCTTCACCTGGAACCAGACCGGGCACAAACTGGCAGCCCCAAGGGAGTTTTACAAGACCTTCGGGCAAATCAGCCTCTGAGTCAAGGGCAATGTATTCTGCCCCAAGATGCTCAGCGATGTATTTTACATTGTCCTGATTTTCAAAGTGATTATATGTACAGGTGGAATATATCAGAAGGCCGCCTTCCCTGAGAGCCGGCCAAATATCGCTGATGATTGAACGCTGAAGGGCGGCACAGTCCTGCACCGTCTTCAGGCTCCAGAGTTCTGCCGCATCGGAACTCTTGCGGAACATTCCCTCTCCGGAGCATGGAACATCGGCCAGAACGACGTCAAAAAAGCCCTCCAGACGGCCTATTTGGGCAGCGCTGCTGTTGGTTACAACCACATTGGCAGCGCCCCATTTGGCTATGTTGTCGCAGAGCTGAGGTACCCTCTTGCCCACGGCCTCGTTGCAGACCGTAAGCCTTGGGGCATCTGCCCCCAGAAGAGATATCAGATGCGTACTCTTTCCGCCAGGACTGGCACAAAGATCCAGAGCCGCTCCGCAATCTGAAACTGCGTCCAGGATGTGCCCTTTGAGCATATCCAAGAACATGCTGGACGAATCCTGAACATAGTAAGCACCGGCATGAAAGGCCGGATCCATGGTAAATGCCGCCCTTTGGCCAAGAAAGAAGGCGTCTTTGCACCAAGGCACAGCCCTAAGGTCCTCATCCTCAAGACAAGGAACCCTCTTCAACGGATGAAACCTTACGGAAACAGCCGCCTGAACGCTTGCAGAAGGAGCACCGCCCTCAAAGTTCAGGACACTGAAAAGAGCCTCCGCCGCATAGCCGGGCAGAGACTCCCTCATCAAATCTCTGAAGCCATCTGCTTCAAACGCTTTTGCCTTCTGCCCCATGCCTAAACGTTCTGGCGGGCAAGCTGGTCCGAAATCTTGTCCAGGGCATCCTGAATCTTGCGCCCCAGCATAGCCTTCATAAGAAAGTTCATCTGGGCCTCAATGGTCAGTTTCAGCTTGCAGGTAGAGGCCGATGTGTCTTGAATGTCTATGTAAAGGGTTCCATCGAGCGGAATGCCCTCCATAGGCCTGAACACAATCCTGGAATGGGGTATCCTGTCTATAACCTTTACCCCCAGATGCATTCCGTGGTAGTCGCCCTCGGCGGTATCCTTTGTAAGGGTAACCTTGCTGCGATACTCTTCAGGAAGCCTGTCTTTGAACAGCGTAAGGTCAGAAAACGATTCAAATACTGCAAAGGAAGGATAATTCATATCCACATCCTTGCCATGGAAAGCCTCTAACATGTCTTTTCCTCCAGATTACCGGTCCAGATAGAAGGATTTATCCTCCATTCGCGGAGAACCTCAAGATGCTTTTCATCTATATATTTCTCAGCAACAGCTTCTTCCAGAAGCGAATCATACTGGCAGAGGGTGTGCAGCTCCACATTCTTGTACTCAAACTCGCGGCGCGAGAGCGGAAAGTTGTAAGAAAATATGGCTACCATGCCCAGGATGATTGCGCCGGCCTTGTGAAGGGCATCGGCGGAAGAAAGGCTGCTGGCCCCCGTAGAAACCAGGTCTTCCACAACAACAATGCGCTGATTGGGCTCAATAACGCCCTCAATCTGAGACTGGGTTCCATGATCCTTGGGTTTGGGCCTTACATAAATGAAGGGCTTGCCCAAAGCCTCGGCTACCATAATTCCCCAGGCTATGGCTCCCGTAGCCACTCCGGCTATCATGTCAACCTCGCTGTAGGATTCTTTTATAACCTGTACCAAAGCGTCAGTAATGTACTTACGCTCCTGAGGATATGTCAACAACCGTCTGTTGTCGCAATAAATCGGAGATTTCCATCCGGATGCCCACGTAAAAGGATGCCGGGCATCCAACTTCACAGCCTTTACCCTGAGCAGGTGCTGTGCTACTGTCTTTTCAATGTTTTCCATAACTCCACTGTTCTTCAAAAAATGTCTTCTACAAAATCTTTAAATGGGCTTTTCCACCTACAAATGCCAAATATACAAAAAATTATGAAACAATCCTACTATTTTTGCCAATAGCCATAAGTTTTGCAATATCTTCTTACCTTTGCCTTGTAAGCCAGGAATTTTGACATGATAACAACATACTTCAAAAGCAGGATCCTCACCATAGCAGCAAAATATGACATTCCGCTCGTTGCGGATGAAACATTCCTGCTCAAGCCAACAGCTGATTATGACTTTTCCCGGATCCCGTTTATGATGGAAGAAAACACCTCGTTCCAGAATCTTACCGTTGAGGTTCCCAACGGGATGACCGAACAGGAAGTCTTTGACAGGACATTTGAGAAAGTTACCAAGATCAACGCCGGCGGAGGTCTAGTTCAAGACTCTGAGGGCAAGCATCTTATGATATACCGCAACGGAGTTTGGGACCTGCCAAAGGGCATGCAGGAAAAGGATGAAGACATAAAGATTACCGCCGTACGCGAAGTTGAGGAAGAGTCCGGAGTCAGGGCCCGTATAGGAAATCTGCTTGCCGTTACCCGCCACGCCTACCGCCTGTACGGAGGTTTCTTTGTCAAAACCACATACTGGTACGCAATGTATGCCGGCAAAGACGCTCCGTTTAAGCCGCAGACAGAAGAAGGAATAGAAAAATGCGAGTGGGTTACAGACGAAGACCTGGACTACAGGCTTGCAAACACCTACCCGTCTGTAATTGAAGTATTCAGGGCTGCCTCAGTCTCTTAGATCTACAATCTCGGCTCCCGGATGATCCGATACAAGCAGCCTGTAGTCTGCAACCTTGTCCGGCTCGCATGGCCCGGCTTTGAGTATATCTACAACAAAGGCCTGGTCTTTCTTGAGCACAATGGTTATCCTCAGAAGCTGCCCGCTGTCCGATACATAAATGAAGGCCTTGGTGTAATATGCTTTGCCGTTGGGCGTTACCTCTATTTTGGTACAGGCCCGTCCGGCAACGTCTCCGGCCTGAGGCTCAGAAACCGCAACTCCCTTGTCCGATTTTGCAAGTATGGAAAACGGATTGTCGGAAACACTGGAAGAGGTTGTCCTGCGCTTCTGGATTATGTACTCGTTTGTACCGTAGTTGTACGATGTTACAAGGGTATTTGAATACTGGAATTCGCTCACCCCGTCTATCTTCATGTAACCTGCCTGCGGAAGGGCCACAAAATAGCCCGTGCTGTAAAAGGCATTCCCTTTCTTGTCCATATTGGTTATCCTCAGGTCAAGCTTCCGGCCGGAGAATACATAGTCGGACGCAGCCTGAAATATCTTCTGCCCGGCCAGAGAATCAGAAGAATTAGACAGCAACTGCGTCCGGGGAGAAATCCCAAGAAGAGCAGTCAGCATCAGGATATGCAGGAATCTTTTCATAACACAGCGCTTTCAGAAATCACAAGCCACAATCGTACCAAAAGCCTCTAGCGGCCAAAACTGGTGCGTATTTTCTCCAGTTTTTCGTCAAGGGAGAGGAGATCTGGAACAAGGCTTTGGCGCGGTTTTGCCCCGTCTGCAGGGCCTACGATGCCGGCCTTTTCCAGCTGGTCTATCAGCTTGGAAGCCCGGTTGTAGCCCACATCCATCTTCCTCTGAAGGAACGATGCTGAACCTCCTCCGGCCGAAACTATCAGGCGGGCAGCATCGTCAAACATAGAATCGCGGCGGCTGAGGTCGGTTTCTCCAATCGGAACAGACTTAAAACCCACATCGCCGGAATCTTCATCCTCCGGCGGTTCCGGCAGGTAAAGTGGCGTAGAATAGCCTGTCTGGCCGGCTATGAATTCAACCACACGGTCTATTTCCTTGGTTTCAATCAGGGCGCATTGCACGCGGGTAATGTCGCTGCCCGTAGCATAGAGCATATCGCCCCGGCCTATGAGCTGATTTGCTCCGCTCTCGTCCAGGATGGTGCGGCTGTCTATGCTGGAACGCACATAAAATGCAATTCTGGCCGGGAAGTTGGCCTTGATGTTTCCTGTAATCACCGATGCGGTAGGCCTCTGTGTGGCAATCACCAGATGGATGCCTATTGCACGGGCAAGCTGTGCAAGACGGGTGATAGGAATTTCCACATCCTTGCCTGCCGTAATTATAAGGTCTGCATATTCATCAATGATAAGGACTATGTAAGGCAGGAACCTGTGCCCCTTTCCGGGGTTCAGATGCCTCTCCAGGAACTTTTCGTTGTATTCCTTTATGTTTCTAACCCTGGCGGCCTCAAGCAGCTTGTAACGCTCGTCCATCTCCACGCAGAGGCTCTTGAGCGTGCTTACTACCTTCTGGGTATCTGTAATTACCGGAGTTTCCTTGTCTTCCGTATCCGGAAGGCATGCAAGGAAGTGCTTAGACAGGCGGGAGTACAGGGAGAGTTCCACACGCTTAGGGTCAACCAGCACAAACTTGACTTCGCTCGGATGCTTTGTATAGAGCAGCGATGCCATGAGGGCATTCAGACCCACACTCTTGCCCTGGCCCGTTGCGCCGGCCACCAGAAGGTGCGGAGCCTTGGCCAGATCGAACGTGAACACCTCTCCGGAAATGGTCTTTCCGATTGCAACCGGAAGGGCGTAGCCGCTTTCCTTGCTGCCCGGCTCTTTCATTCTGGTCTGCAGGTGCTCAAGACAGCTCATCATGCTTACCACGCTGGGCTTTTCGTTGGCAACCTCTATGCCCACGGCATTGGTTCCGGGGAGGGTTACCACCCTGACTCCCTTTGCCGCAAGAGAAAGCTGGATGTCTTCTTCCAGACGCTTAATCTGGCTGACTCTGATGCCCGGGGCCGGAACAACCTCGTAAAGGGTAACCGTAGGACCCTTGACCGCCGACACCTTAGACACGCCTATCTTGTAGTTGGCCAGCGTAGCCACAATCTTGTTCTTGTTGCGCTCCATTTCGTCGCGCGACACCTCATACCACTTGTTGCTGTAGGAATCCAGAAGGTCTATAGTAGGAGCCTCATAATAAGGAAGTTCCAGACGGGGATCAAATGTCTTCTGGAGTTCTTCCTCCGTATATGTGCCTATCAGGGCATTGCTTTCTGCCCCTTCGGTATCCTTTACTTCCAGTTCTACGGAATCTCCCACGCTCTCTTCGGGAGCCTTTTCCTCCACCGGAGTTTCGGCTTCGGTCTGCGGGCCCACTATTTTTATTTCTGAAGCCCTACGCCTCTGTTCCAGAACTTCTTCTTCATCCACGGGCAGGTCGCCATCGCCCCCAAGGAAAGGATCCGGCTGACTGTCAGAACTGTCGGAGTCTTCCTCCTCTTCATTTTCCGGAGCCTCCTCAGCACCTTCATCCAGACCCTCAGATTCGTCTTCGCCTTCCAGATCGCCTTCGCCTTCGTCCTCGCCGGCCCTTTCAAGACGCCGCCCAACTCCGGCAAAGCCATCGCTGAGCTTCTTGATAAAACTCTTGTTGATTATTATGAGCCAGCCTATTATGGCAATAATCAACACGGCCGCCGTTCCCAGGGAGCCAATCATGGTCTTCAGATAGTTGTTTACATAATAGCCGTATGATCCGCCGGCGCTGGTGCCGAACAGGCGGTCAACTCCGGTAAACGAGAACAGGAACGAGAACAGCACCGAAATAAGTATGCAGCCGAACACCGTAATGAACAGCAGCCTCAGAAGCTTTACTCTCTTTATCCTGAGGCAGAACAGGGCAACTCCAAAGAAGAAGAACGGAATTATGAAGGCCCCAAGCCCAAACCATTTGGATATAAGCAGGTTGGCCCACCATTCGCCTATCTTGCCACCGCCGTTTTCAACACTGGTAAGAGAGCTGAATATATCGCCCCCCATAATTGCACTCTGATCCTGGGCCCAGGTGAATATGTAAGACACCAGAGCTATCAGCGTATAAATTGCCAAAGCCAGGGCCACAAGGCCGCAAATCAGGTAGATGCCGTCTTTCCTGCCGGGTGCGGCCATCTCCTTTTCGGCTATTATCTTATCGTTCTCTTTCTGTTTTTTCTTGCTCGTTGCCATGCTATTTCTTCCACTTCTTGTTCTTTTTCTTGCCGTTGTGCTGCTGACCTTTGGGCTGCGGCGAACCCGGGATATATGGCTTGCGTGTAGAGGAATCGGCTATGCCGGCCCCTATGTGAACGTCTTCCGGAACGGTAACCCGGCCTCCGGACAGCATATTTATGTCTGCAAAAATGGTTTCTTCGCTTACGGAATCCTTGTTCCAGATCAGGTATTGCTGCTTCATGTAGTATGCAATTACCCTAATCATCTGCTTCTTTACTTCGTCATCTGGCCTCTCTGCTATCAAGTCTATCATATTCTGGATGTTACGCCCGTAGCAGGCAGCCCTTATCTTGTCTTTACGTAGGGGAATTGCGTCCGGTTTTGTCTGAACGCTCTCTCTGGAAGGCAGAGAATATGGAGAGTCTATGTCTATCTTAAAGTCAGAAATTATCTGAACATGGTCCCACAGCTTATGGCGGAAATCCACCACGTCCCTCAGCTGCGGATTGAGGGTTCCCATAACGCTTACCACGGCCTGAATCTGCTCGTTACGCTTCTGCCTGTCAGGAATGTTTACAACATAGTTTATCATATCCTGAACATGCCTTCCGTATTCAGGCATCAAAAGTTTGGGTCTTGTAGTATTGTAATTATTGTCCATAGAGAGCAAATTTACAAAAAGTAAACGTAAGTATCTTTCAAAAATTCCACATAAAATTCCTCAGAAATCATGCCGTTCTTCTTTTGGGTGGCGGCAAGGTTGCCCTGCAAAGCCTTCAGGGAGTAACATGTAAGGGCCCAACCATACTCGGCCATAGCCGCACCCTGCCCCAGCCTGAGTCTGCGCCTTTGGCCCTTGGGAGCGCTGACCCTGCCCTTCAGGCGGCATTGCACGCCATCTGCCCCTGCATTCAGCAAAGAACAGATATCGCTGAGGAAATTCTTGCTTACGGTGCTTCCAGCCTTCAGCATAACCACCGCATCCGCATCTTTTTCAGACAGGGCAAGGCTTTGGACAATCTTTTGGGCCGATGCCCTGAAAGACCGCACGGAATAGTCGAACATGGCGGTTGCGCCCTCCATCAAAAACTCGGCGTTTTCTGCCTTCTGCCCGGTAGATGAAAAGTAAATGCTGCGGCAAGTCTTTTCTGCAAGCTGGGGCGTGTAGCATGAGCATAGAACTATCACAAACCTCAGGCGGCGCTGAGGCAGCACGCCGGCATCTTTTGGCTTTATCCTCAGCGATTGCGCCGGCATTGATGTAAGAACTACCTTGCAGCGGGGAATGTTTTCCGTAAAAGCCTTGTACGAGGGAGTCCAGCCCTGCCGCGCGTCTGTAACCAGAATGTTCATTTCCGCAGCCTGCAGATAGGCCTCCGGCACATTGGCCTCAGACAGAGGCGGATGAACCATCACCAGCAGATTGGAGCTGTTGCTCTGCCTCAGAGCCTCAATGTCCGGAAACCGGTAAGCCGTATCGGCCTCATCCAGTTCCCGTCCGCACTCCATCAGGTTTACCTTGGCTCCTCCGGTAATGTCGTTCAGGATTCCGCTGCCAACAAAACGGTGGATATCCGCCTCCTGCACCCCCAGAACGTTGAACATGGCCCCTTTCTGAGGCTCCACAGGGCTTAAAATCCGGTACCTCGGACCATCCGCCTTGCCAAACGGGCAGACCTCTTCTACCGCTCCCAGCAGCATATAGCCAACAGCCTTACGGGCTGCCTTGAGGCTGCTGAACCCGCTCAGGCGGTGCAAGCGTCTGGCCCTCAGCCATGCGGCAAGGCAAAGCAAAAGCCAGATTACAAACACCAAAGCCAAGACCGCAGCCGCACTCCGCCAAGGAAGAT
>CALBPX010000082.1 GCA_937899055.1 uncultured Bacteroidales bacterium | reverse complement strand
CAAGACCCCAACATTAAAAGTGTTGTGCTCTACCAACTGAGCTAGCGGATCTCCGTTTTAGGGTTGCAAAAGTATAGATTAAAATTTTCTTATGCAAATTTTATTTCCGTCATTTGGGCTGGAGGTTGTTGATGTGCTGAACCTCAACGGCATCCGCCATGTGATAGACGGAAACGCTATCTGTTTTCCGGCTCAGCAACTTAAGATGCAGCTCATTCCTTTATCAGCGGAAGTAAGCGTTGGAGCATATTCCTCAGCGATGGAGGGCACTGTGGAGGGGCCAGATATGAGAAGCGGTGTGGAGGTTGCCTCGGCGATGGAGGGCACTGTGGAGGGGGCATCGGGGATGGAGGTGTTTTGGCTGTATGAGGACAGGTGGAAGAGTTCAAGGACGGTAACCTCGCAGAGAATGCTCGCTCGGCTGGGGGTGTTCAGGAGGATTCATGCAAGGCTTTGCCATGTGGTTTCGGAAAGCAACTGCAAGGAGTTCGGACTCAGCCCGGAGGCGTTCAGGCTTAAGGTCAAAAGGTTTCTGGAAGCCTTCCATACATACGGATTTTTGAAAGGGCAGACGTCCTATCTGCTTATGCATGGGCAAGATATGGTGGCCGCTGCCCAGTTTATGCATACCTACGATATTGCCGCTGAAGGTAATGAACGCAGGGCCGCTGAAGGCTTTGGATGCAGGGCTGATGAAGAGAAAGGATGCAGGGCGGCTAAAGGCAATGGATGCAGGGCTGATGAAGTGAAAGGATGCAGAGATGCTGAAGGCTTTGGATGCAGGGCTGATGAAGAGAAAGGATGCAGGGCGGCTGAAGGCAATGGATGCAGAACTGATGAAGAGAAAGGATGCAGAGCGGCTGAAGATAATGGCAGGGCGTCTGAAGGAGAAGGCTGCGTTGATGTTGAAAGTGAGGGACGGAGGGGTTCGGCATGGGAGTGGACCAGATATGCAAGCCTGCCGGACGTGAGGATTGCCGGTGGAATGGGCAAGGTCTTCCGGCACTTCCTCAGCCATACAGGCGGCGTAAGTGAAGTCATGAGTTATTCGGACAACGAGTGGGGAAACGGAGAAGTCTATTCTAGGCTCGGATTCAGGCCTGCCGGCTGCCTTCCACCGGTTGACTACCATATAGATCCGGTTACGTTCAAAAGAATAAATCCGCGGCAGTGGGAGGTCTTAACTACCAAGATAACGCCCAAGGAATCAGAAAGGTACATCAAGACACAAAACCGCGGAAGCAGAAAGTGGATATTCAAAGTCTGAGTATCAAAACCGTTGTATCTGAAAGTAGATATTCAAAGTCTGAGAATTTAGGAACGGGTATCTTTCCGTCGGAAATTTATCAGATTCTTGATTTCCGTAATCTCTTTACGGGGCCAAAGTCTGTAGCTTAGCCATATAAGGCCAAGGCCTGCGGCTGCAGATACGGCACAGCAGGCAAGGTTGGTCCAAGTAACATTGTACCAGCCGCTTTGACGGCAAAGGTAGATGAGTACGGCGCAGAGGACTCCCACTGCAAGTGAAACTATTACGCAGATAAGGAACATAGGCAGCAGGTCTTTGATCTGGCTCAGAGGCGAATATCCTATTACGCGCCCTGTTACCACGGCATAAACTGCCAGCGTAAGGACAGAAGCAGCCACCATTCCCCAAAGCAGCACTTCAAGGTTGTTGCAGAGGATTCCGATTACTATGGACACTGTCAGCAGAACCTTCTTGAGAATGTCCATTGCAAGGTAGAGCCTCATACGCCCTCTTACCTGCAAAATGTTCTGGTACAGATAGTGAGCCGGAAAGAAGGCACCGGCAAGGCAGACTATGGAAAGTATATGGGCAGACAAGCCCCACTGCTCCCCTACCAAACCTATTATGAACGGATAAGACAGAGCCGAAAGGCAGAACCCCACAAAGACACTTACCGCCATAACTACCTTGAGGATTGTACGGAAGGAGTTCCTCAGCCTGGGGATATCGTCCTGAACCTTGCTCAGAACAGGAAAACTCACGCGCTGAACAACTTGGCTCAGATTGTTGGAGGTTACGTTGCTGTATTTTTCTGCTCCGGTATATTGGCCCAGGATGTCGGTCCCAAACCCTTTACCTATTACCGGAAAGTAAATATTCTTGAATATGGTGTCTAAAAGGCCGGTAAACAACACGTTGGAGCCGTAGGAAAAAAGTTCCCTGAAACTTTGGACGGAAAAGACAAAGCTTATGCGCCAATGCCCTACAATCCAGAGCATTATGGTATTGACTGCCTGACGGCTGACCTGCTGCCCAACTAGACTCCATACGCCATAGCCCTTGAAGGCCATCCAGATACCTATGACACCGCTTACGACAGACGCCGTAACCGAACAGACCGTAAGACTCTTAAAGTCCACGGCCTTTACAAGCAGAACCCGTTGGATGATTGAAATGGCATTGATAATCAGGACAACGGACAGCACCCGCAGAAGCTTGGTCAGAAGAGGTTCCTCAAAGTAAGAAGCTACAAGCGGAGCGGCCAGCTGAAGTAGCGCAAAGAATACCAGGCTTATGACCAGATTGGTAACAAATGCTGTAGAAAGATCCTTGGCCGAAGGCTCCGGTTTCTTGATTATTGCCGAAGAAAAGCCACTGTCTATGAACGAGATAGAAACTGCAATAAAGATTGCAAGATGCCCAATCAGACCAAATTCATGTGAAGTCAGAAACCAACGCTGAAGCACAAAGGCAACAATAAAGGTTACGGACATATAGGAGAGGTTTTCTATGAAACCCCACCGTGCTCCGCTTATTGCCTTCTGTTTCAGGTTGTCAGCCATGCGCCCAAATTACTTCATAGAGTCTGCTGCCTTGCAGAATATCTCCAGACCCTTGGTTGTAAGAGGATGGTCTATCAGCCCTATGATGGTTTTATACGGGCAAGTGGCTACATCGGCTCCGGCCTGTATGCATCTGAGTATGTGATTGGTATGGCGGATAGAGGCAGCCAGCACCTGAGTCTGGAACCCGTAGAACTGATACATATCAACTATCTGCTCTATGAGCTGAATTCCGTCCTCACCGATATCGTCGAGCCTGCCTATGAACGGGCTGCAGAAGGTAGCACCGGCTTTTGCGGCCAGAAGGGCCTGGCCTACGGTAAAGACCAGCGTACAGTTAGTACGGTAGCCTTTGTCGGCAAAATACTTAACGGCCCTGATTCCGTCCTGCGTACATGGCAGTTTGATGGTAATCTTCTGAGGATCTATCTGATAGAGTTCCTCACCCTCGGCAATCATGCCTTCATAAACGGTAGAAAAAACCTCGGCGCTCACGGGTCCGTCAACTATGCTGCAGATGGCCTTGTAGTGCCTGAAAATTTCATCCTTGCCTTTTACTCCTTCTTTTGCCATAAGAGAAGGGTTGGTAGTTACGCCGTCCAGAACGCCCAATGCCTGAGCCTGACGGATCTGTTCGAGATTTGCGGTGTCTATGAAGAATTTCATATCCGAGTTATAAAAAATTATCCGTTTATATCCGTTTCAACTGTGAGTTCTTCTTGCTGGTTCTGACCGGTTTTGAAAGGGCTTTAATGCAAATGCTCAGCGATTGCCTCCAGTGAGGTATCTCTATCTGGAACCTCTGCTTAATTTTGCTCTTATCTAAAACCGAGTACGCCGGACGGGTGACTTTGCTCTCAAATTCATCTGAGTGGCATGGCTTTACATTGCAGCTGCTGCCGCTGAGTTCGGCAATTGCCATTGCAAAATCGAACCAGGAACAAACTCCCTCGTCTGTAAAGTTGTATATGCCGTTGTCTATCTTGCGGAAATGACCGCTGACCATTTCCATGGCAATCCTATACACCACGGCCGCAAGGTCTGAGGCGTATGTAGGAGTTCCTACCTGATCGAACACCACCCGGACACTGTCTTTGGAAGCAAACAGGTTGAGCATGGTCTTTACAAAGTTCTTTCCGTACTCGGAGTAAAGCCACGCGGTTCTGACAATTGCATAGCGGGCCCTGTCGGCCTGACGGGCAGATAAGCCCTGTCCTTCAAACTCCTCAGCCACAAGCCTTTCGCCTTCGAGCTTGGATTCTCCGTAAACTCCGCACGGAGAGGGCTTTACTTCCTCCGTACGAGGCAGCAGAGAACGTTCACGGCCAAAGACATAGTCCGTAGAAATATGTATCAGAGCCGCTCCAGAAATCCGGCAGGCCTTGGCCAGAAGTGCCGGAGCCTTGGCGTTTATCCGGAATGCCTCTGCCCTGTCGTCCTCCGCCTTATCTACATTTGTGTATGCAGCACAGTTTATGACTATGTCTATGCTGTTGGCTTTCATGAAGTTGCGTACGGCCTTGTAGTCTGTAATGTCAAGGGTATCGATATCGGTGAAGAAAAATCTTGCATCCTGACTTTGGGCCATAACAGCCAGCGAGGTTCCCAGCTGCCCGTTGGCGCCGGTTACCAATATGTTCTTCAAAGCATCTTT
>CALBPX010000081.1 GCA_937899055.1 uncultured Bacteroidales bacterium | reverse complement strand
GGAGAAT
Organism: uncultured Bacteroidales bacterium; assembly: GCA_937899055.1. Taxonomy (GTDB): domain Bacteria; phylum Bacteroidota; class Bacteroidia; order Bacteroidales; family UBA932; genus Egerieousia. Next base: position 13,774 of record CALBPX010000081.1, on the reverse strand, counting down.
TTGACTTAACAAGGGCTTAACCCTGTCCAATCAAAGGAGACCACTATACTACTAGACTTACTGGTAGAATTATATTTCTACATTTTGCCTTTTATCGTGATATTCATAATCTTAACAGCAGACATTTCTATTGCAAACATTCAAATAAGTATGAAAAAAAAGCAAAAGCATATGATATTGTGAGAATTCCTGTTGAGCTGAATTGGGCTCGATAGTATAGTGTGCCCTCCCCATCTTTCCTGTGTGCCCTCCCCTTTTTATCGTGCCGATTGAAAGTTTACATTCAAGCTAATTTTGCAGTATTAGGGAAAGCTGATTTGCAAATAGGGATTTTTTAACTATCTTTGCACCCCCTTAAAAACAGGGGCCTCGTCAAAAGACGTGGATTTTAAGTAATTTAAAACAACAAACAGTGGATTACAGAAGTTACAAATCGGCCTTTGTAAACAACGCAACCGCCACCAAAGAGTGGCTTGTGATTGATGCACAGGACCAGATTTTAGGCCGTCTTGCTTCCCGATTGGCACTGATCCTCAGGGGCAAGAACAAAGCCAACTTCACACCTCATGCGGACTGCGGCGATAACGTAATAGTTATCAATGCCGACAAAATCCGTCTGACTGGCAAGAAGTTGACTGACAAGGTGTACGTAAGGCACACCGGTTATCCAGGCGGCCAGCGTTTCACAACTCCAGCAGAGCTATTGAAACGTAAGCCGGTAGCAGTATTGGAGGAAGCCGTACGCGGTATGCTTCCTAAAACAAGACTCGGAGCTCAGATGTTCCGCAACCTGCACGTATATGCAGGCAGCGAGCATCCTCATGAGGCTCAGCAACCAAGAACAATCACTTTAAACGAAATTTAGAGCATGGAGAAAGTTAACGCCCTTGGAAGACGTAAATCAGCTGTTGCTCGCGTTTATGTGGATTCAGGTAAAGGCAACATAACCATCAACGGAAAGGAGTTGGCAGTTTATTTCCCTGACGACAGCCTCAAGTACATAGTTATGCAGCCCCTCAACGCAACCAACACGGCAGGAAACTTTGACATCAAAGTTAACCTCGACGGTGGCGGAATTAAAGGACAGGCAGAGGCTCTTCGCCTTGCTATCTCACGCGCACTCTGCAAGATAGACGCAGAGGCTTACCGCTCTATCCTCAAGAAGGAAGGCTTCCTTTCAAGAGATGCAAGAGAGGTCGAGAGAAAGAAACCTGGCCAGCCTGGTGCACGCAGACGCTTCCAGTTCAGCAAACGTTAATGTCTTATGTTGGTATTTAATCTGCAGATTGCATTTGAACAGAATCAACAGATTATTGAGATTAAATCAACAATTACATTGAACTTTAATCAACAAAGTAGATTTACGTTGGACTAAACACTGCACAGAAGAGGTTAAAAGACGAGGACTCAACAGATTACCACTCTTTGCCCTTCTGCGGAAAATCTCCGGGACTGTTAAAATGCTCAGCGATTCCGATATTCAGAAAGCTCAGCGATAAGGCACTGCCGGGAGATTGATGAAAAGAGGCCTCAGAACAAAACAGCGAGGCAACCCTCAAAACAAACAGAGAGGCAACCCTCAACGATGAGGCAAAAATTAACAAAGCATTAAAAAGCAAAACAATGCCAAGAACAAATTTCCAAGAATTATTAGAAGCAGGTGCACACTTCGGACACTTGAAGAGGAAATGGAATCCTAAGATGGCTCCTTATATCTTTATGGAGAAGAACGGAATCCATATCATAGACCTGCATAAGACCGTGCTTATGATTGATGACGCGGCAGCTATGATGAAGAACCTGGCCCGCAGCGGACGCAGGATTCTCTTTGTTGCCACAAAGAAGCAGGCCAAGGACATAATTGCGGAGCAGGCCAAAGCCGTAAATATGCCGTATGTAACTGAAAGATGGCCAGGTGGTATGCTTACAAACTTCCCGACAATCCGCAAGGCTGTCAAGAAGATGAATACCATAGACAAAATGAAGACTGACGGTACCTATGAAACTCTTGCAAAGAGAGAGAAACTTCAGATAGACCGTCAGAGAGCAAAATTGGAGAAGAACCTGGGTTCTATAGCAGATATGAGCCGTCTCCCGTCAGCACTGTTTGTTGTTGATGTTCAGAAAGAGGCCAACGCCGTAAAGGAGGCCAAGAGACTGAATATTCCTGTTATCGCGATGGTGGACACTTGCTGCGACCCTACTCCTATTGATTTTGTAATTCCTGCTAACGACGATGCTGCAAAGAGTGTGGCAGTTGTTGTAAGCGCACTCTGCGGAGCTATCGCTGAGGGTCTTGAGGAAAGAAAACTCGAGAGAGAGAAGATGGCTGCCGAAGAGGAAAAGAAAGCCAAGGACAAGGAACTTGCTAAGGCAGAGGGCGAGAAGAAAGCTTCTGACTCCATGCCCGAAGGAAAGAAGATTCGTCCGAGGAGAAAAGTAAACACAGAAGACAAGCCTGCAAAGAAGGCTGAACCTAAGGCTGAATAAGGAGATTTATTATGGAAATCAAAGCATCAGAAGTAATGAAGCTCCGCCAGATGACGCAGGCCGGTATGATGGACTGCAAGAAGGCCTTGATAGAGGCCGAAGGAGACTTCGAAAAAGCAAAGGAAATTCTTAGGGAGAAGGGTAAGGTCATAGCTGCAAAGCGTTCAGACAGAGAGACCACCGAAGGTGCTGTCCTGGCTCGCGTAAATGCAGACAAGACCGTTGCCACTCTTACATGCCTGGGTTGCGAAACCGATTTCGTAGCCAAGACAGAGGGCTTCCAGGCCCTTGCAAACGGCATCGCCGATGCAGCTGTTGCCAACACTCCTGCTGACCTTGATGCTCTCAAGGCTTGCAAGTATGGCGAATATGCTTCCATTGAAGAGGCTGTTACGGACCAGACCGGAAAGAGCGGCGAAAAGCATGTGATTGCATGCTACGAGAAGATAGAGGCTCCTTTCGTAGGTTACTACATCCATTCAAACCAGAAAGTTGCCACTATAGTTGGCTTCAATAAGGTTTCTACCGACGAGGTAGCAAAGGAAATTGCAATGCAGATTACTGCAATGGTTCCTATTGCTGTTACATCAGACGACATTCCTCAGCAGAGGAAGGACGAGGAACTCAGCATTGCCATTACCAAGACCAAGGAGGAGATGATCAAGAAGGCTGTAGATTCAGCTTTGAACAAGGCAGGCCTGAATCCTAACCACTTTGACAGCGAGGATCATATCCAGAGCAATATAGCAAAGGGTTGGATTACTCCTGAGCAGGCTGAGCAGGGCCGCAAGATCATGAAAGAGGCTGCCGAGGCAAAGGCCGCCAACCTTCCTGAGGCTATGATTCAGAACATTGCAAACGGCCGTTTGCAGAAGTTCTTCAAGGAGAAGACTCTTGTAGAACAGGTTCTGGCTCTGGGAGATGGAAAGGAAACCGTATCTCAGTATCTTAAGAGAATGGATCCTGAACTTAAGGTTCTCAGCTTCAAGAGATTTTCTTTGTCTGACTAAGCGTCCGGCAAAGAGTTTTGTCAACAGGGAACGTCAAACGCTGATGTTCCCTGTGTTTTTACTGGGTTGCAGCTTTGTGCTGTTGCTGCTTCATTGGGGGTCTGGCGGGGTTGCAACATTGGCGGTTGCTGCTTCATTGGGTTTGCCGGGGTTGATGCTTTGCGTTGTTGCTGCTTCATTGGGTTTGCCGGGGGTGCAGCTTTGCGCTGTTGCTGCTTCTTAGGGTTTGCTGGGGTTGCAGCTTTGTGCTGTTGCTGCTTCTTAGGGGTCTGGCGGTTGACGGGCTTTTACATTTGCCGGTTGGCGTTGTCAAATAACGGGCATAGTCTTAGAAAGACTATATCTGAATATTTTTTGTAAATTGCACCGATTAACTGATTGTTTTTATGGAGAACTTTAAGAAGAAGTTTTTGAAGATTTGGGCAGTTTCTGCCGTTGTCTTGGCTTTGTGTGTTGGACAAATGTCGGCACAGGAGAAATTGCAGGAGCGCTTTAATGCCTACTCACAGTTGCTGTCGCCGGAAAAGCTTTACCTTCAGACAGACAGGGAGACTTACTGTGTGGGAGATACCGTCTGGTTCAAGGGCTACCTTGTAAACAGTTCCTTGCTCAGCGAATTTCCTGAAAGCAATTACATCTATGTTGAACTTTTGGACTATTACTACGCCAAAAACATCTATACCGGAAAGATTGAGGAAACTCACCGTACGGTTGAGAGGGTCAAGGTCAAAAGACGCGAGGGCGTGCTTCAGGGCTATGTGGTTCTGGACAGCGACATGAATACCGGAAGTGCTATCCTGAGGGCTTATCCTTACTGGGCCTTGAACTTTCCGGCAGACTATATCTACAGCAAGCGTCTTACTGTAATAAATCCTATCAAAGACAATTTCGTAAAGGAACTTGTGGACCGCAAGGTTGACAACACGGACGACTATACCAAGATAGGGGTGCAGAACCCGTTCAAGAAGGAAAAGAAGCAGAAGCATGACCTTGACTGTCAGTTCCTTCCTGAGAGCGGACGTTACTTTGCCGGGGTTGATGCGGTAATAGGGGTGAAGGTTGTAGATGAAACCGGCTTTGGAGCTTACGCCAAGGGAGAAATCGTAGATGAAAACAACAACAAGGTGTCTGAGTTTGAGACCAACTCCCTGGGAATGGGCAAGTTCAGGTTCAGACCTGTGCCCGGCATGAGATATTATGCTCTGGTAAAGGATGGTGCAGATATAGACAAGAAGATGGATCTTCCACGTCCTTCTTCTCAGGGTGCATCCGTAAACCTTTCCTTCAAGGGCGATAACATAATCGCTGAGCTTTATGCTACAGAAGACCTTAACAAAGACTCGCTCTTCTTCATTCTGTCCGACGGCACGGAGATTTTCTATAGCAAGGCTCTTTCAGCCGCCTCCAGACTTGCTCTTCCGATAGACAAGCTTGCCGCGGGTACAAACGTGGCTACCATTGCGGACGGAAACGGCAACATCTATGCAAAGAGGCCTTTCTTCATACTTCCGGTTTCTGAGGGCGGGGTTCAGATGAAGACAGACAAGGCTGTTTATGGCCAGCGAGATCCTATAACCTGCACCTTCAATCTTGCAAAGCCGGTCAGCGGCGATTTTTCCGTATCTGTTACCGACGATACACATGCACCGTATCTTGGAACAGAAGACAACATAGTTTCCTATATGCTGCTGTCTTCTGAAATCAAGGGTTATGTAGAAAATCCTCAGCGATATTTTGACGATTCGGTTCCCTTTGAAGAAAGAGAAAGCGATGTAGATCTTCTGATGATGACCCAGGGCTGGCAGTACTATGACCTGGACAGGATATTCAAAGGCCAGTACGAAATGCCGTCCTACGGAAAGGAATATATCCAGACCGTTTCCGGCAAGGTGAAGAAATCATCGCTGAGGAAAAGCAAGTCGTCAATTGTTTCATTTGTGGCACCTTCCATAGGGTTTACCGCCATGGGGCAGCTGGATTCCACCGGTTACTTTGAACTCAAGGATGTCAACTTCCCGGATTCCACGCTGTTCATTGTAAATGCCGTAGGAGTAGGCGGAAGAAAGAGTTTCACTCCATACATTACGGAAGATTCCTTTGCTCCGCTGCTGGATTACCAGAGGCGTAAAGAAAAGGTCAACTATTCCGAAAGCACCGCCCAGTACATGTTGCAGAACTACTACAACTCCGGCGGCGATAAAGTTTACCAGCTGGATGCCGTATATGTTACGGGTCAGAGGATGGTAAGGGCAAAGGACAATGTGTCTCCGTTCCCTACGCAGTACTTCAAGGAGGGGCAGCTCAAGACCGAAAAAGACCTCGAACCTTTTGCCGCGTTTGACGTCATGACCTATATACTCCAGACCTGCACAGGCATAAGGGAAGACCGCGATACCGTAACCGGAGAAAGAAAACTCGTGTGCCGTGTTCCGGCAGTGGCCTCCAACTGGGAAATCAGCGATTATTCAGAAATAATAGTTTTTGTTAACGGGTTTCAGGCTCCGTCCTCTTCCGAACTGGACCATTACAATGTAGATGAACTTGAGGCATTCGTATTCCTCAGGGGTGCCGATGCCGCTCCGTTTGCTCCAATGAGAGACGGAAGTGCAACCGTGGTTCCGGTAATCATGATAAAGACCAAGCCGAGCGCCGGTACCGGCATGCCGAAGAATGTGACTAAGGGCTATCCTCTTGGATGGCAGAGGCCCAAGTATTTCTATTCTCCGGCCTACGACGTGCAGGGCAGGTCCATAAAAAGGGCCGGAACAGACCGCCGCGCCACCGTTTACTGGCAGCCAGACCTTAAGGTGGAAGGTGGAGAAGGCAAGTTCCATTTCAACACATCGGACGGCACGGCAGACTACACCGTAATCATAGAAGGCATAACAACCGACGGCGAGTATGTGTTCTCAAAGCAGCAAATTAAGCGTAAATAACGCCCACAGAAGTAATTATAGACTTAAAAATATCGGACTATGACACTATCCAAGTTCTTACAAAAAGCAAAATTGCTGTTTCTGGCAGCGTTGATGTTTTCCTCTGCCATTGCTCTGACCAATTGCGGCGGTGGCAGCGGTGACGGAAAGGGGCCGATAACACCCGACACTCCTACTACCGCAGCTTCTACTGCCTGTGAACTTTCTACATTCCAGTTCAAGGCAATAAACAATTCCGGCCTAACCTCTGACGCAACGGCAACAGTTGCAACAATTCAGAACAGGAATCTTGTACTTATCACAGTTCCTTCCGGAGTAAACCTTACAAAGCTGGTTCCCACATTCGGAGTCAGTTCCAAGGCTACAGTAAAGATAGGAACTGTTGCGGCCACTTCCGGAGTAACAGCCGCCAACTTTACAGGTGATACAGACATTACCGTAACCGCCGAAGACGGAAAGCACAGCAAAAAATACTTTGTGCTTGTAAGGGAGGGCGATGCAAATATGGACAATGAGGTTTACGCCGTAATGAAAAAATACAACATTCCGGGCATAAGCGTAGCTACTACAAAGGGCGAAAAACCTGCATACGAGGCCGGCTACGGCTATTCCAGCCTTGAACAGACGCCGTGGACCAGAACCACTCCCACAACCCTGTTCCGCCTGGCCAGCGTTTCCAAGTTCCAGTGCGCGCTCTGCATAATGAGCCTGTATGAAGACGGTCTGATATCTCCGGACGATTACGTTTTTGCTCCGGCAGGTGCAAACGGAACCGGAAGTCCGCAGGGCATTCTTTATGAAATGTATCCCGGAACTCACGCAAAAGGTGTAGATCAAATCAAAGTCCATCATCTGCTGACCCATACTTCCGGCTGGAACTATGACCTCACTGGCGGTGCCGATCCTATCTTTACCGGCGACAGCCGTTTCTACGGCAAGACCCTCAAGGCCAGGGCAGAGTACATGGTAAGCAATATTGCCACCGGCAGCACGCCAGGCACAAGCTACTCATATTACAACCTCGGCTATTGCCTGCTGGGCCAGATAATAGAAGTCCTTACGGGCGGAACCTATGAAGACTACCTGAGGAAGGTTGAGGCCAAGGCCGGCGTTGAGGATGTTTGGATTGGAAAGAGCGACAAGGGCGGAAGGCGTGCCAACGAGTGCGTTTACTATGCTCAGTACGGCAGCACGGCTTACGGCAACGACATGAGTGTTGTAGGCGCCTGCGGAGCTGTAATCAATTCTGCACCTAACCTGATGAAGGTTGTCTGCGCTATGGATTACGGCACTGTTGTACCGGATATTCTCAAGAAGGAAACTCTGGATATGGTTTATAAAGACTATACCACCGCCAATCCTCCTACAACCAAGAACGGTTATGGCTATGGTTGGAGAATCCTCCATTATACGCTCGACAACTGGGCATCTTTCCACGGAGGCAACATCAACGGAACGGCAACCATAATTGTCCGTGGCAAAAACGGAGTAAACGGAGTCCTGCTTTGCAACTCCAGAAACGCTGCTACAGATTTTGATACCGCTCTCTATCTTGCAATTAACAACATAATGCAGAGAGTCAATCTGATTTACTGATACATAGCACCATAAATAACAAAAAAGGGTTGGCGCAGGCCAACCCTTTCTTTTGGTATTCTATCATCTTACAGAGAGAACCAGTTGCTTACATTGCATACAGGAGTAGTGGTTCTGTAACCTCTGAAGAAGTGCATGGCGCATCTTCCAAGGTTTGCGTTCCAGTAGTCGGAATAGTCAACATATCTGGACCCGTTCCATACCTGAAGCAAGTTTCCGTCTTCGGTAAGAATTCTGAAATTAACCCTCTGGTAAGGAGTAGTGGCAGGACTACCGGTCCAGTGGAAAGCTACCATTACCCTGTCAGTAGCCTCGCCGAAGCCTACAGGGTCACCCAGGTTGTTCCAGGGATCGGTCGATTTGGCATCGTTAAGCCTGTACTGATACTGGAGTTTTCCGGGGTAAGGAACTCCCGGGCTCTCGTACAGAAGGTTGATGAACATGAACTTGCAGACAGAGTCTGTTCCCCAATTTTCGGCTGTGGCTCCTTCAGACCCTCTGTCGTTCCAGTAAGGATATCTGTTGTCAAGGATGATAGGATCAGCGTTCAAATCGTGGATAATCACGTTCTGCTTCTTTTTCTCAACGGTAAAGTTCCTGTCATAGATAACTTCGCCTTTCCTCATGAGCTTAAGATTCATAGTACCTTCCTTTACTCCAAAGAACTTTCCTACATCCATACTGGGAACTCCGTTGTAAACGGCCAGGCTTCCACCACCGTCCTTTGAAGAATAGAGAACATCGTTTACATAGACTGAATCTATGTAATTTGCAGCTGTATTGACTACAGGTTCCATATAGTGGATTTGGATTTCTGCACCACTAAACTCATCCATAGGGAACCACAACTCATGCTTTTTGCAAGAGCCAAGAACCAGAAGAGCTGCTACGGCTATAAGTGAAAATCTAATTTTTTTCATAATCTTAACTATTAATAGTGAACAGTTTCTGGATAATCGCCAGGATAAGCGAACCATGGAATGGATATATGGTAGTTCTTATAAACAAGTCCGCCTTTTCCATCAGGTATAAGTCCAGGTATAGGTTTCAGAGCAGCCAGAGCCGGCCTGTTCCACATGAACTCGGAGTTGTAACGTGGAGCAATACGGTATGCAGGAGAACCTTCGTTGTCGGTATCCCAATAACCCGGGCTCTTCCTTCCTTCAACCTGAGCAGGAGCAAGATAGAATCCCTTGTAAACCTTTGTTGCGTCCTCGTCCCACTTCTGGTTCAGATAGTCTTTCTCCCATCCGTTTCCAAGTGTAGGATAATCTCCGCTGTAGTCAATGTCATAATGATATTTTCTGAGGTCAACCCAGGCTTCAGCAGCTCCCCAAGGCCACAGGTGAACATATTTCTGCATCATGATGTGGCTGAGTGTAAGGGTGCTGGTAGTGATGCCGGCTACGAACGGGCCAGCAATATATTCATCAGCAAGTTTCTGGAAAAGTCTTGTGCTGATAAAGTCTCCGCCAGGATTTGCACCACCGGTTACATACTCGTCGGTAGTACCGTCCTTCAGTTTAGGAGCACCAGGTACCAGATAACTCTTGGTGAACTCCATATCGAGCTCAATACCCTTCTTCCAGCAAGCCAGTGCATTGGCCTTGTCGCCCATTATGAAGTAAGCCTCTGCCATCTCAAACTGGATTTCACCGGCAGTCATTACTATAACAGGGGCATCGTTGCGGAAGATCCAGCGGCCGATACCGTCAACTGCAGTTGAACCGTAAGCGTTTCTTCCATAGACAGAAGGAGCGTTCCATCCCTGATATCCGGTCCTTGAGTTGAACAGGCTACCGCCATAGTAACGTCTTGCGTGCTTTACGGAATCCTCGTTGTCTATGTCAACATAGTTGTTAGGATCGTTGGTGTAGGTGTCGCTTGCTCTCGGAGCCAGCTTGGCTGCAATACGTGGGTCAAAGTGACCTACTTCATCATACAGTGTATCGCAGATGATCTGGTTAGGATTGAGGGCATAAGGATAGTACTCACTCATGTGGTCATCCTTTGAGGTTTTTACGATATCACCGGTTGCGTGGTCATACAACGGAACGGTACCAGTCATTATCTTGACGATATAGTCGCTCTGATAGTAGCTCAGGCTGAGATTGGCTCTGTGAACACCCCAGAAGTTGTTGTATGAGTTGTATCTTGCATCAGCACCGCCGCCGAGGGTAGGAATCAGGTAGTTGTCGGCGTTGGTCTGCATGGCGAGCTTACCGTGGGCAATCAGGTCGTTTGCATAAGTGGAAACGAAATCGCTCTTGCGGCTAAGGGAAGCCAGGTTGCGGCAGATAATACCGTGACCGAACTGTATCCACTTGGTCTTGTTGCCTTTGTAAACGTTCTCGTACTCTGACCAGATTCCTCCATAAACGGTTGCATCGTCTCTTTCGAGGTAATCGATACCTCTCTGAGCCCAGGTGCGGATGGAGTCATAGATCAGATCCTGATAGTCATAGTCGTGAGAAAGTCTGCCGGGCTCATAGGCCTGCTGCAGAGGCATCTCACCGTACTCCTTAGTAGTGGCATCCCAAGAGTGAGCCTTGAGGATATAACCGATACCGGCCATGGTCCATCTCTCGTGCTCAACCGCAAAGTTGATCAGGTTCTCGAGGTTCTTTCCCAGAAGCCAGTAGTTGAGCCTCCACATTTCACCTGCAGCATCTGCAGAAGAATATGCGTAGTTGTTGGCAAATCCGGTATAGGAAGTTGTACCGAACATCTGGCTCAGAGGACCTGTAGCACGGATATCCCAGTAAATATTGCCCATCCACTGCTCAACACCAGGCAGGTAGTGGTAGTCCATAACCTGCTCCTCATCCGGTGCATCAACATTCTTGTTGACATCCAGATAGTGGTCGCAACCAGTCAGGAAAAGTCCGAGGGTTGCAATGAGAATTATAGTATATATCTTTTTCATATTCCTTACAGATTAGAAGGTTAAGTTGATACCTAAAGACATGCTCCTAGGAGTAGGAACTCCCCAGGCATCAATTCCGATACCACCGGTTCCTCCGAGGGATGCAGAGTTGGAGTTACCAACGGCATCAACACCGGAATAGTTGGTGATGGTGAACAGGTCGTTTGCACTTACCCATACGCTTGCAGCTGAAAGCAGGTTGTGGGTAGCACTCTTGAGCCAGTTTGCAGGAACCCTGTACTGGAAACGGATTTCCTTCAGACGCATCCAGTTGACATGGTGCTCCAGCCAGTCGTGGTCGGAACCGCCATAGATGCTGGTACCGTAGTTCTTGAAGTCAACAACGATGTTGTTAGGAGTAGGATTGTCATCGTTCTCGTGGCCGTCCTTGAGGACACCGCGGAAGATGTACTGGTTCATGTTACGCAGGGTGACGGACTCCTTGCTGGTACCGTTGCCCATCATGGCTCTCTTGGTTCCGTTTACTACGGTTGCACCAAAGCGGCTGTCGAGCAGCATGCTCAGACGGAAAGGACCCCAGCTGAGTGAAGAGGTGATACCGAGCTTCAGTTTAGGGTTACGGTCGCCCATGTAGGTCCAGTCTGTGCTGGTGTAAGGATAACCGGTTGTAGGGTTGATCAGAATCTGACCCTTTTCGTTGCGCTGATAGTCGCGGCCGGTCATTGAGAATACAGGATAGCCAACCTTGATACCGTTACGCAGGTTACCTGACAGCCAGGTGTATGCGTTGTAGTACTCGGTTACATTCTCAGGCAGGTAGGTAACCTTGGAATCGTTGTGGTCCAGGTTCAGACCCAAGTTCCATCTCCAACCGGAAGAGGTGCGGAGGATGTCGCCGTCGATGTGGAATTCCCATCCCCAGGTCTTGAAGGTACCTACGTTCATGTTATTGAGTACGAATCCAGTAGCGTATGACAGACGGAAGTTCTCGATGTACTCGTTCTTACACTTTCTCCAGAAGTAAGAGAAGTCCATGTTCACTCTGTCGTTGAAGAGTCTTGCCTCAAATCCGATTTCGGTTTCGTCGTTCATCTCAGGCTTGAGGGTTTCGTTAGGGCCGGTGTAGCCGTAGCCGAATCCGCCGCCGATTACCTCGTTGAGTTCGAGGGCAGGATAGATGGCGTTAGGAGATGCGTCCTTACCTACCTCTGCAAAGCTGGCGCGGAGTTTCAAGTATGAGAGAATGTCGTTGTTCTTCAGGATAGGAAGCTCAGTTGCAATGAAGGATGCCTCAATTGCAGGATAGAAGTATGAGCGGTTGTCCTTGGGAAGAGTAGAAGACCAGTCGTTACGTCCGCGGAAGTTCAGGAAGGCCATGTTCTTCCAGCCGAGCTCGAGGGCTCCGGAGATAGCCTGGATTCTTCTCTTGGTGTTGATGGTCTTGGATACCTTGGTGTCATCGTCGCAGTTGGCCAGTGCATAGAAGTCTATTACATAGAACTTGCTGCCGTAGAGAGAGATGCTCTCTCTGCCGTTCTCCTGCTGGTGGTAACCAACCTGAGCACGGAGGGTGAAGTCGCCCCACTGGTTGTTGTAACCTGCAAGGATGTTCAGAGACTTGTCCACGAGGTCATTCTTTGCAATGTTCACACCACCGCCCAGGCCGTAAGAACCGCTGGAACGGTCTGCATAGTAAGGATGATAGAAGTTCTCGTACTTGGACTTGGATGCATCCCATCCCATCTTGGCTGTGATGAAAGTGTTCTTGGTAGGGGTAACATTTACACCCAGAGTTGTCAGGAAACGCTTTGACTCATCATAGTTCTTGTTCTTGTACAGGTCATACAGAGGGTTGACAAGGTCTGTGTCCTCATAGTACTTGGGGAGTTTCATCTGAACTCCGTCCGGATCCAGATAATCTGACATGTCGTCAACCATAGGCCACTGGTGAGCTCTTCTGAACACACCGTAGATACCCTTGCGGGCCTTGGTGTTGGTGGTTTCGGTGTAAGCCATGGTGGACTCGAAGTTCAGCCACTTGGTGATTTCGGCACGTCCGGAAAGGGTGATGTTCAGACGGGTGTAGTCTGTGGTCTTTACGGTTCCTTTCTGGTCGAGGTAGGAAACAGCACCGCGGACGGTAATCTTGTCGGTACCGCCCTCAACGGCTACGTTGTGGGTATGGCTGAATCCGGTCTGAAGCAGAGCCTTTACGTTGTCGTAAAGCTTAACGCTGCCGTCTGCAGGATATCTGCCTCCGAAGTAGCTGGAGTTGTAGTAGTTGGTTACACCTCTGTTACCGTTGGCATACTCTTTCTGCATCTCAGGGAAGCCGTAGCTCTTGCTCCAGGTCAGCTGGTTGCTGTAGGTAATCTTGCCTGCGCCCTTGCTACCCTTCTTGGTAGTGATGACGATTGCACCGTTGGCTGCATCTGAACCGTAAAGTACGGCTGCTGCTGCACCCTTCAGCACGGTCATGCTTTCAATGTCCTCAGGGTTGAGGTCGTTTCCTCTGGAGGAGAAGTCGTATGACAGGGTGGATACCTCGTCAGCTACTGCAAATCCGTGGTTTGGATCAAAGGTGTTGTTGTTCATAGGAACACCGTCGATAACGTACAGAGGCTGGTTGTTTCCTGATACGGAAGTTACAGAACGCAGGATAACGTTGGTGGAGGCACCAGGTGCACCGCCGGTGGAGGTAACCGTGATACCTGCAACACGTCCCTGAAGAGCGCTTACGAATGCGTCACGTCCGGACTCCTGAATATCAGTTGCCTTTACGTTCTGCACTGCACTACCTACTGAACGCTGGACACGTTTCTGGCCATACTCTGCCGTAATAACGACATCGCCCA
>CALBPX010000080.1 GCA_937899055.1 uncultured Bacteroidales bacterium | reverse complement strand
CTTTGCTCAAAAAGAAAGAAAAATATTAGAACTAAAACTGTTGTTAACAGATAGTTAGCACTACCACTTCCCCAAAAAAATAGTGTTTTTGATTGAGGTACAAAATATAGAAACGACAACAATATAAGCAACCATGGTAAATAAGAAGTTAAATGTATCTCCTAATGATTTAAGCGTAAAGCCTGCAAATATATATAATGGAGATTATATAGGCAACTCATCTCCGTCAAATTTGCATGGAATTAGTTTTGTCAAAGCAGGCGGAGCGTTATACATTGATAATGAATATGTCTGAAAAAATCATACTTACGGGAGACCGGCCCACCGGAAAGCTCCACATCGGACACTATGTAGGTTCCCTCAGGGGAAGAGTTGAACTCCAGAATGCAATGGATTACGATAAGATGTTTGTGTTCATTGCAGATGCACAGGCACTTACAGACAATTTTGACAACCCTGAAAAGGTACGTCAGAACATCATAGAAGTTGCTCTTGACTATCTGAGCGTAGGTCTGGATTCGGAAAAGATTACCATTTTTGTACAGAGCATGATTCCGGAACTTACGGAACTTGCCTTCTACTACATGAACCTTGTTACGGTTGCCCGTCTGCAGCGCAATCCTACGGTCAAGTCCGAGATACAGATGAGAGGATTCGGCAAAGAAAATCCGGATGCGGATAATGCCACAGAGGCTGCAGTATTCGGGAGCGGGCTTCCGGTAGGATTTTTCACCTACCCTATTTCTCAGGCCGCTGACATTACGGCGTTTAAGGCCACAACCGTACCTGCCGGAGAAGATCAGAAACCCATGATAGAGCAGACCGTGGAAATTGTCCGTAAGTTCAACAGCATCTACGGCCAAACTCTTACGGAACCTCAGATTCTGCTGCCCTCCAACAAAGCATGCCTCCGCCTGCCCGGTACGGACGGCAAAGCCAAGATGAGCAAGAGCCTCGGCAACTGCATCTATCTGAGCGATCCGGCCGAAACGGTTGCAAAGAAGGTCATGGGCATGTACACAGACCCTCTTCACATATCGGTCAACGACCCGGGCCATGTAGAGGGCAATCCGGTCTTTACCTATCTGGACGCATTCTGCCGTCAGGAACATTTTGGCAGGTATCTGCCTGAATATCCCACACTTGACGAACTCAAGGCTCATTATCAAAGGGGTGGGCTCGGCGATGTGAAAATCAAAAAATTCCTGAGCAAAGTCCTGGAAGAAGAACTGAGCCCGATAAGGGAAAGGCGCAAGGAGTTTGAAAAAGACATTCCGGAAATTTACAGGATGCTTGAAAAAGGAAGCAAAAAGGCCAGAGAGGTAGCCGCAGCCACAATGGACGATGTACGCCGTGCCATGAAAATCAACTACTTTGAAGACAAGGCCCTGATTGCCGAACAGGCCGAGCGCTACAGGCAATAAGCCCAAAATACAGCATTGATTATTAACAATATAAAACGCATATTTATGAAAAAGATTCTCGTAATGGCAGCCGCATTCTGCCTGACTCTGATATCGGCAGCCTCATCCCATGCCCAGAACATACCTCAGGAGGGAGACATGTTTATAGACTTTACCGTTCAGCAAGACCCTTCCAACCCTTCCAGCACTGTATCGCTGAGCAACTATGTAGGAAAAGGCAAATGGGTGATAGTTGATTTCTGGGCATCCTGGTGCGGACCCTGCCGCAGGGAAATTCCTTACATCAGAAAAGCCTGGCAAAACCTTCCTAAAGACAAGGTTACGGTTCTCAGCGTAGCAGTTGCCGACAAGCTGGAAGACACCAAAAAGGCAGCGGTTGAACTCAACATCCAGTGGAATCAGATAGTCAATGCCGGGCAAGTGCCGGTAAAGGCTTACGGAATAAGGGGCATTCCTCACATCATACTCTTTGCACCGGACGGAAAGATTGCAAAGATAGGCCTGAGAGGAGACGACATCTACAACTACACTCTCAGTTGCCTGGAAGGCAAGTAAATACATCTGTCCCTAACTGAAAATGAGCAGGATAAGGATCACAAGAGAGTTCAGCTTTGAAGGAGCTCACGCCCTGAAAGGATATGACGGCAAGTGCAGTCACATCCACGGTCATTCATACAGGATGAGCGTTACGGTAATAGGTGAGCCAATGACTCAGGAAGGCTCTCCCAAAAAGGGTATGGTGCTGGATTTTACGGACCTTAAGAGAATCGTGAATGAAAGCATCGTAGATAAGTTTGACCACGCTCTGGTCATGAGCCGCAATTCTGAACTTACGGAGCAGATACAGCAGGCTTACGGCAATGTAGTTATTGTTGATTTTCAGCCTACAAGCGAAATGCTGGTATCTTTTTTTGCCAAAATGCTTATCGCCGCCCTGCCAGACGGAGTTAGCCTTTACAGCGTTAAACTCTGGGAAACCCGGAAGAGCTGCGCAGAATGGTATGCCTCGGATAACCCGCAGCAATAATTCTTGATGGACAGGATATTCCTCATAGACGGACACGCACAGATATTCAGGATGTATTATGCCTTCATGCGCCACCCTTTGATAAACTCAAAGGGCATAGACACATCCATACTGTACGGCTTTACAAAGATGGTGCTTGAACTGATAAACAGGGAGCATCCGACGCATCTTGCCGTGGCCTTTGACCTGCATGGAGAAACTTTCCGCCACAAGATTTACAAAGAATACAAGGCCAACCGCACCGCAGCTCCGGAACTTGTAGTTGACGCCCTTGAGCCGCTCAAAGAAATCCTCAGGGCCCTCAACATACCTGCCATTGGAATGGAAGGTTATGAGGCAGACGATGTAATAGGCTCAATGGCAAAGCAATGGGCCAATGATGCCTCAAAAGTCTATATGGTTACCCCCGACAAGGATTACGGCCAGCTGATAGACAGCAACATCTTCCAGTACAAGTTTCCCAAAGGCAGCTCCACCGATATAGAAATAGTGGACAAGCCCAAGCTCTGCTCCCAATATGGCATTGAGGATCCAAAATCAGTAATAGACATACTTACAGTCTGGGGCGATGCCTCGGACAACATCCCGGGAGTCAGGGGCATAGGAGAAGTAGGAGCCAAAAAGCTCATCGGAACCTACGGCAGCATAGACAACCTGATGCAACATATTGAGGAACTTCCTCCCAAGCAGCAGGAAAAGCTTAGGGAAGCATCCTCTCATCTGGAACTCAGCCGTTTTCTGGTAACAATCAAGACCGATATAGAACTTCCTGTCAGCCTCAGCGATATCCGCCTCAGGGGGGCCGACAAAAATGCCGTTGACGAAATATTTTCAAGGTTTGAATTTACATCGCTGAAGAAAATGATTCCGGCTTTTGAGGAGGGCCTTCTGGCGGCAGATGACGATTTTCCGGCAGACGACCCTGAAGAAGGCAATTACTTTAACAGTTATACTCCTGAAGCCCAGAGTGTTGTAGAGGGAGTTGCCGTACCGCAGGTTACTATGGGTTCTCTGGATGATGTCAGGCAGGCGGCTGCTCTGACCAAAGAAATATCGCTGAGCATGACCGGCAGCGGCAAATTGATTCTGGCAGCTGCGGATTCTGCCTCTACAAGGCAAAAGCCCTCAGGTGTTGCCTTTTGCGGACATCTGGACAGCCGCACAGCCGAATTGCTGGCCGATACGACAATAGCCAAGACGGGGTTTTCTCTGAAAGAAACCCTGAGAAAAGTAGCCGGAAGCTGTCAAGAACTCAGACTCAGCGGAAGCGCCCTTGTGGATTCTTTTGCAAAGTCTGACCTGTGGGACATTCAGCTGCTGCATTATCTGATTGATCCTGAGGTGAGTCACAATTCGGATTTTATACTCAGACAACAGTTTGGCATATCCGTTTCCAACTTGCAAAATGCAGAGGAAAACTCTGCCAAAGAAATGGATCTGTTCTCTCAGATTCAGGAAGACAATCCTGCGGAGGAAGAATCCATGGCCAAGGAATGTATTCTTTATATCTACCTGAAAGACAAGCTTGCAGAAGGCAACATAGGCAAGCTTTACAGAGAAGTTGAAATGCCGCTCATAGGCACTCTGGCAAAAATGGAACTCACCGGAGTAAAGATAGATACATTGCAGCTCAAAGACCTCAGCAAGAATCTTACGCAGCAGATGAACCAGATTGAGGCCAAGGCCAAGGACCTGGCCGGAGACAGCCTCATCAATCTCTCGTCGCCGAAGCAGGTGGGCGAACTCCTGTTTGAGAAACTCAAGGTCAGTACGGATGTAAAAAAGACGGCCAAGGGCAGCTACCCTACCGACGAACAGACTCTCAGGTCAATATCCGGCTCCCACCCTATCATCGGCGACATTCTGGAATACCGCAACCTGAAAAAACTGCTTTCTACCTACATAGATGCCCTGCCGGGTATGATAGACCCCTATGATGGAAAGATTCATACCACATTCAATCAGGCTCTTACGGCAACGGGCAGGCTGTCTTCCAACAATCCCAATCTGCAGAACATCCCCATCCGTACAGAGCGCGGCAGAGAAATCAGAAAGGCTTTTGTACCCTCGTCGGCCGACGGATTCATCGTCAGCGCAGACTATTCCCAGATAGAACTTAGGCTGATGGCTCATTTCAGCGGCGACTCTCACCTTCTTGATGCATTCAACAGCGGCATGGATGTCCATAAGGCAACGGCAGCCAGACTGTTCGGAGTTGAGCCCAACGGTGTTACGGACGAAATGAGACGCAAGGCCAAAACCGTAAACTTTGGCATAATATACGGCATATCGTCGTTCGGCCTGGCAGAGAGGATGGATATTGGTGTAAGAGAGGCCAGAAGCTTTATAGAAAATTACTTTACCATGTATCCGGGAGTGGCCCTA
>CALBPX010000079.1 GCA_937899055.1 uncultured Bacteroidales bacterium | reverse complement strand
GTAGCCGTGACTGGAGTTCAGACGTGTGCTCTTCCGATCTGCATATATTTCCTTGGACATCAGCCCGCTGTGGAAATTGTCCAGAAATTCCAGAGCGTTGGAGTCGGGGTTTTCAAGAACCTCACGGACCATATTCAGCCAGTGGTCTATCTCGTTTTCGGAACTTGCAATCTTATCGCCCTTGTAATTCCAGTGGGCAGCAACTCCTTTCTCGGCGATGGCATTCATCCTGACGGTCCTTATCTGGACTTCCACCCATCCGCCCTGCGGACTCATCAGAGTACAGTGAAGGGCTTCATAACCGTTTGACTTAGGGGTACTTACCCAGTCTCTTATGCGGTCGGTGTTAGACAGATAGTCTTCCGAAATCAGGGAGTAGATATCCCAGCACTGCTTTCTTTCGGAACTGCCTTTCTTGGGAGTGAAGACAATCCTTACGGCAAAAATATCATAGATTTCTTCAAACGGAATACCCTTGGTCTGCATCTTGTTCCAGACCGAATAGGGGGTCTTGATGCGTTTGGTTATGGTAAACTTGTAACGGGCTCCTTCCAGAAGTTTGGATATGGGTTCTATGAAATTGTCTATGGAACCGCCCTTTTCCTGCGCATATTCCTGAATCCGGCGGCTTATATCGTTGTACTCCTGAGGCTGACGGAACTTCAGCCAGATGTTTTCCATCTCGCTCTTGATGCTGTAAAGCCCAAGCCTGTGGGCAAGAGGTATGAAGATGTACATCGTTTCGCTGAGTATCTTGTCCTGCTTGCGCTCAGGCATGGATGCTATTGTCCTCAGATTGTGGAGCCTGTCGGCCAGCTTTATAAGTATGACCCTCACATCGTCGTTCAGGGTAAGGAGTATCCGCTTGAAATTTTCGGCCTGTACAGATTTTTCGGATATGTCGCCTTCTATCTTGGTGTCTATGGCCGACTTTATCTTTGTCAGCCCGTCAACCAGAGAAGCAATCTTTGCACCGAACAGTCTTTCAATGTCTTCTGTAGTATATTCGGTGTCTTCAACAACATCGTGCAGAAGGGCGGTCACTATGCTCTTGTAACCCAGACCTATTTCCTGAACCACAATTTTGGCCACGGCTATGGGGTGGAGGATGTAAGGTTCTCCGGAGCGTCTTCTGACACCCTTGTGCGCCTCGTTTGCAAAGTCAAAGGCCTTGAGCACACCCTCATATTCTTCCTGAGAGGCACATCTTTTAAGCGCAGCCAGCCTCAGCGATTCAAACTCGCGTTCTATCAGTTCGTTGTCTTCTCTGGTAAAGTCACTCATAGGTTCAGCCTTTTGAGTTCTGGAGTTTCTGTAAAAACTTTTCCGGGTCTATTATGAACCTGGAATGGGTTCCCTTGCCTATTTCTCCCTGGGCATCGTATGCGGTTACCTTAAAATAGACTGCACGGCGGTCTATGCTTTCAATCTCGGCCTCGGCCCATACCGGAGTTCCCGGAAGGCAGGCTCTCAGATGCTTGATGTTTACTCCGGTACCTACGCTGCTGAGCCCCTGTTTCTTAAGAAGCAGGAAGGCAGCCTCTTCCATCATAGATATCATTGCCGGAGTAGAGAACACTCCCAATGCCCCAGTTCCGTAGGCCGCCGCCGTATTCTGGTCTGTAACCATACGGCGGGCTATGTTGGTCATTCCGGGTTTAAGATCTTCTGTCATATACAATTGTTTTGTCAGTTATTCTGCTTTAAGAGCCTTACAGAAAGCCTCTGCAAACTGGTCCAGAGACTGGCCTATCTTTTCTGACGTAGGAGCACCGAATGCTTCAACAGCAGGGGCAACTACATTCAGACGGGCTTCTTCTGCAAATTTTGCAAGTGCCTTTGCGCCGGCTCCATTCCAGCCGCTGGTGCCGAATATTCCCATCACCTTGCCCTTGGGCCCCATGATTCTCAACTCGTTGCAAAGGTGTTCCATCATCGGGTGCATGAATGTGTTGTAAGCGCAAGTTCCAAGTATGAAACCTTTGTAGCGCATTATATCGCTGAGGATATAAGACACATTGGATCTGGAAACATCGTGAGTGCGGATGTTGCGAATTCCTAGTTCAGACAGCTTGGCTCCTATCTGGTCTGCAAGGTTTGCCGTATTGCCGTACATGGAGGCGTATGCAATTACAACTCCTTCCTCCGCCTTGGAAGCGGCCCATTCTGAATACAGGGCTATGACCTTTTCCGGTGCCTCTTTCCAAACCACTCCGTGAGATGGGGCTATCATCTTTACAGGCACGCCGGCGAGTTTGGCTATGGCCCTGGTAACCATCTGGTTGTATTTAGCTACTATGTTGGAATAATAGCGGCGCATTTCCGGCAGGAAGACTTCTTCCATGTTATAGTCGGAGTCAAATATGCCGCCGTCCAGGCTGCCGTAGCCTCCAAAGGCATCGCAGCTGAACAGGACTCCGTCCGCAGCATCCAGGGTTACCATGGTCTCGGGCCAGTGGACCCAGGGCACAAAAACAAACCTTAGTGTGCTGCTTCCTATGTTAAGCTCCTCTCCGTCAGAAACCTGCATAAAGTTTTCCTGAGGAATTCCATAGTATTTCTGCATCAGTTCCCAGGTCTTGGCATTGCCTATGACCTTCATTGCAGGATATTTGGCCAAAACGCTTTTTATCATACCGGAATGGTCTGGCTCCATGTGATTTACAACCAGATAGTCCAGATTGCCACCGCCTGTGCAGGCTTCTATCTTGTCCAGAAATTCTCCGTCCGAACCATACTCTACGGTATCTATCAGGACATTCTTTTGGTCTTTTATGATGTACGAGTTGTAGGAAACTCCGTAAGGAATCGGCCAGTTGTTTTCAAACAAAGCTGTACGGCGGTCGTTGACTCCGATGTAGCTTATTCTTTCTGTAACTTTTGCAATTCTCATTTTCTTGTGTATTATTTTATTACTCAATATATTCAGAACAATGTAGGTTCTTGGTCCTGGTCCTGTGGCCCGGCATCCGGCTGACCTTCAGGTACGGCAATCTTGTAGAACTCGTCTTCGGTTATGATAGGAACCCCGAGTTTGCGGGCCTTTTCAAGTTTGGAGGCTCCGGCCTTGCTTCCGGCCACAAGGTAGGTGGTGGAGGAAGTTACGCTGCTTCCTACCTTGCCGCTGTGAGCCTCAATGTAGAGTTTCATAGTATCCCTTGGTATGGAATAGTTGCCGGTAATCATTATGGTCATTCCCTTCAGAGCCTCGGATACGGGCGCCTTTTCCTCAAGGCTAAACTGCAAACCGGCCGCCCTGAGGCTTTCTACAGTCTGCAGATGACGCTCCTGTGCAAACCAGCCCGTGAGCGAGTCTGCAAGGGTTTCGCCTACGTCTTCCACCTCAGATCGGAAGAGCGTCGTGTAG
>CALBPX010000078.1 GCA_937899055.1 uncultured Bacteroidales bacterium | reverse complement strand
GAGCTGCACCTCAACGCCGGCCTTGGCCAGGAGGTCTTTGAAGAACATCATGCTGGCCCCCAGACCTTTGATAGGAATCAGACCCTCGTTGTGTATGTAAATCTTGTCTGCTACGCTGGCAACATAATATCCGCCCAGAGAATAGTTCATTCCGTATGCCACAATAGGCTTGCCGCTCGAGTGGAATTTGGAAAGAGCATCCCTGAGTTCTTCCAGGCATGAAAGTCCGCTTCCGACATTGCCCTTGTCTGTAATCAGAATCATGGAAACGTTGTTGTCGTTTGCAGCCTTTTGTATGGCTTTGACAGCGTCGTAGATGCCCACCGAAGAAGTCGGCATACTCATGAAAGGAATGCTTATGTCTGAAGACATGCCTTCCTGAGTCCGTTCTCCTATGGTCTGCGACAAGTCTATCTTGAGTATGGAGTTGCTTTTGACAACCGGTTGATTTTCACCGCTTCCGCTAGCCATTGCCGCAACTCCGGCAACGAAGAAGAAAAACAGTAACATGTTGAGAATCAATGCCACTATGCAACCCAGCAGAGCGGCAAAAAAAGCTTTCCAGAAATTCATATCGCTGAGTATTTAAAGTTCACAAAATTACTGTATTTCTTTCAAATCCCAAAATACCGGGTTTATCCCAAAATCCAAACAGATTCGTATCTTTGTACGATTGGGTTTTGATTTAATACCTGCGGAATTTATGAAGAAACTCGTTTTGCTTATCTCTGCCGTTTTGATGTCGGGAGTTTTTTCCTTGGCTCAGAAACACATCAGAATCAACTATGTAGGCTATCTTCCAAAGAGCGTCAAGGTAGCGGTTTACTTTGAAGAAAAAGGAGTTGATGAGCCCCTTACACAGGCGGAAAAGGCTGCCGTTGAGGTAAGTGCTTCCGGTCAAACTGCCTGGACTGCAAGGCCACAGGCAACGCAGTACGGCGGAATTCAAACCCATCAGCCCTTTGGAAACGCACCCGCCGGTACGGATTCCTTTGGAAACGCATCCTCTGGTACGGATTCCTTTGGAAACGCATCCACCGGTCAAGATTCCTTTGTGATATTCGACGCCGTTACTGATCTTCCGGTATATGAGGGCGTTGCCGTTGCCCAAGACCCTTCGAAATGGGTCATGAAAGAAGCATACAGACTCAACTTCAGCAAGTTTGAAAAGCCAGGCGGCTACTATATCAGGTTCAAAGGAACATATTCGCCGATATTCAAAATAGGGGCCGATGTGTATGACGGGGCTGCGGACCTGCTGCTCAACTATATGCGGCAGCAGCAGTGCGGTTACAACCCGTTCACCGACACGCTTTGCCACCAGCTGGACGGCTACATAGTTGACCATCCCGAACGCAGCGGGGAGCGGATAGATGTACGCGGCGGTTGGCACGATGCCTCCGACTACCTTCAGTATCAGACAACCAGCGCCACAGCTACCTACCAGCTGATGTTTGCGTGGAAGAACATAGAAGACAAAAGCGTTTTTGCAGACCGGTACCAGGCCGACGGGCGGAGGGGTTCCAACGGCATTCCGGATATTCTGGATCAGGCCCGCTGGGGTCTGGACTGGCTTGTCAAGATGAATCCCGAAGACCGCGTGATGTTCACCCAGATAGCCGACGACCGAGACCACATAGGCTTCAAGCCGCCGCAGTACGACACGGCCGATTACGGCTGGGGCCCTGGCAACGGAAGGCCCGTGTACTATCTGACCGGCAAACCCCAGGGAATGGGAAAGTTCGGCAAGAACCGCACTACCGGAGTTTCTTCTGCAGCCGGCAAGTTTGCCTCTGCATTTGCCCTTGGAGGAGAAGTTTTCTCAGCGATAGATTCTCAGTTTGCTCTCAGCATAGCCGCCAAAGCCGCTCCTGCGTACGAGTACGCCAAAGAGTTCCCGGGCAATACCCAGACGGCCTGCTATGTATCGCGCTACTTCTACGAAGAGGATTCCTGGGTGGACGATGTGGAACTGGCCGCCGCAAGCCTTTACCAAGCCACAAAACACCCTGAGTATCTGGAAGAAGCAGACTACTACGGCCAGCAGGAACCGGTTTCGCCGTGGATGGAACTCGGCCGCGGAAGGCACTACCAGTTCTACCCGTTCATAAATCTGGGACATTACATCCAGGCCTCCGAAGGCGACGAGAGCCTGAGGCTCAAATACATCCAATTCATGAAGGAAGGGCTCCAGGACCTCAGGAACAGGGCCGGAGCAGACCCTTTCATGCATGGAATTCCATACCTGTGGTGCTCAAACAACTTCACCAGTGCGGCCGTCACTCAGGCCGAGCTCTACCGCAGGGTAACTTCAGACACCACATTCTTGGAAATGGAGGCAGCGCTCAGAGACTGGCTTCTGGGCTGCAACCCATGGGGAGTGTCTATGATCATCGGCTACCCTAAAGGTGGAGTTTTGCCCACCGATCCTCATTCGGCATTTACTCTGGAACACAGAGAAATAACGGGCGGCCTGATAGACGGCCCCGTTTATAACTTCATCTTTTCGTCCAGAGCCGGCGGAGGACTCCGTCAGAGCGACAAGACCCCATCGCTGAACCGCGGAATAGCCGTTTACCACAACGATATCGGAGACTATGCCACCAACGAACCTACTATGGACGGAACGGCAAGTCTGACCTATTACTTTGCAACCCTGGAACAGGAAGGCAACCGCCAGAAGAAAGAGGCACACAACTCCGCCGACCAGTCCTCCGGCTACCTCTACAACGCAGTCAAAGACAGCTACGGAGCAATCCGCCGGCTGGATCCTTCCAAGAAGGAGATCTACCTGATCTTCTCCGCTGACGATATGTTCAACGGCGGCGAAAAAATACTCAAGCAACTCGCCAAAGAAAAAGTCAAGGGCTCCTTCTTCTTTACCGGAAACGCCCTGCGCAAACCCGAATTCCACGACATCATAGCCCAGATTGTAGATGAGGGCCATTATGTAAGCGGCCATTCGGACAAGCACCTGCTCTATGCACCCTGGGACTCAAACCGCGACTCCATGCTCATAAGCAAAGACAGCATCCTGGCCGACATCCGCCTCAATGCCCGTGAACTGGAAAAGTTCGGCGTTCTGCAGAGCCAGTCCAGATTCCTGCTTCCGCCATACGAGCACTATAACACAGAGGCCGTCAACATACTTTCCAGAGCTGGATACATACCCTTGAACTACACCCCCGGAACCGCAACTCCGGCCGACTACACCATACCCAGCATGAGCTCCTACGTAGATGCCCAAACGTTGATAGACCGCCTCTACGCCTACGAACAGAAATATACACTCAACGGTGCCATCATACTCATACATCCGGGCATAGAACCCACCCGTCCGGAAAGCGACCGCCTGTACAACCGCCTGCGTGAGATAATTTCATACTTGAAGAAGAAAGGTTACACATTCAAGACCTTCAAAGACCTTCAGTGAAACGCTCCCGCTGGCACATCAAAGCTCCTACCCTTCGAGGTTTTTGAAGGGTGGAAGCGTTTGAAGGGCGTTGGTGCTGCCGTCGTCCGCGATTTCAGGACGACAACGACATTTTGAGGCGTTGGTGCTCCTACTCTTCAGGATTTTTGAAGGGTGGAAGCGTTTGAAGGCGTTTTTGCTCCTACCCTTCGAGATTTTTGAAGGGTGGAAGCGTTTGAAGGCGTTTTTGCTCCCGCTGGCACACGGAATGGGACAGCAGTCGCATTTAGGTTTGAATTTTAAGTTTGAAATATAGTTTTGGAAATATATGTATAGGATTATAGACAAGAAGCAACTTACACCGCTCATCTACTCCCTGGAAGTAGAAGCCCCACGGATTGCCGCCAGTGCAAAACCCGGGCAATTTCTGATAGTTCGGACCGGAAACGGAGGAGAAAGGATTCCGCTCACTATCTGCAACTACGATACGGCAAAGGGTACTGTCCGGATAGTGGTGCAGATAGCCGGAGTAAGCTCCCACAAAATCTGCAGTTTGAATGTAGGAGATTTCCTCAGCGATGTAGCGGGCCCGCTTGGCAGACCCTCCGATTTCATGGAGATTCCGGAGTCTGAAATCAAGTACCGTCGGTATCTGTTTGTGGCAGGCGGAGTAGGGGCTGCTCCAGTTTATCCGCAGGCCAAGTATCTCTACGAGAAAGGGGCACATGTAGATGTAATCATCGGCGCACGAAACAAAGACCTAATAATCATGGAAGACGAAATGCGTGCCGTATGTACCAACCTGTATATCTGCACGGACGACGGGTCCAAAGGCGAAAAGGGCGTAGTAACCCTGCTGATGGAACGCCTTGTTCCAAACGCAGCTACCATAAACGTTGCTACAAGCACTTCTGCTCAAGACACTGCTGCTGCGTGCACGGCTCCAAACGCTGTTGCTTCAGCCGCTTCTGCTCCAGCGTGCAACTATGATATGTGCGTAGCCATTGGTCCAATGATAATGATGAAGTTTGCAACATTGACGGCCAAGAAACTAGGACTTCCGATAACGGTGAGTCTCAATACGTTGATGGTGGATGGAACAGGAATGTGCGGAGCATGCCGTTTAACTGTTGGCGGAGAAACAAAATTTGCCTGTGTTGACGGCCCTGATTTTGATGCTCATCAAATAGATTTTGATGAGGTTATTAACAG
>CALBPX010000077.1 GCA_937899055.1 uncultured Bacteroidales bacterium | reverse complement strand
CAAAACCTTTAGCCTTTTTATTTCAATTATTTTTCACTTGCGAAACTTGAGTTATAAATATTTGCTTCGTTGCGAATGAAACGCAAGCCACTTCTGTTGAAGACAGAAACCCATATTGGCGCAGGAGGCCGATTTTCAATAGCATACCAGGGAGAACGACTTGTTGTAAGATAACGCTTATTGATTTCTGATTCTTCACCAAGACGTATGTACCTCCGCACATTTTTGTTGTTTGGGGCAGCACCACCGTTGAATAGATAGACGGCCTTATTACCGTTAATCAAATTTGTAAATTCTTTCTGAGTAAAAAAAATCTGCGGAGCATCTACAGCTTTACAGATACATGGCATCAAGCACTCTTCGGGAATATTATAGTCATCTGCTTTTGAAGGCTTGAACGTAAAAAATCGTTTGAACCGGTGGCAATACCACGCGAAACCTTGGCAAACTTAGAGAATGGCACAAGATTATTGTATTTACAACCATTACCTTCCTCATAGTATGATTTCCACTTTATGTTTGCATCAAGATCCGAAGTGTTGTATTCTGTATATTCCTTTAAACAAGTGTTTAACCCTTCTATGCTGTTGACTAATGAGAAACGTACACTTACTGAACCGGTAGTTCTTTCACAAAGGAGAATGCAAGCAGTTGTTAAAGCACCGTCAAAAGCACATTCTGTAAAATCGACAACTATTATGTGATGCAGAGTATTACTCTCAAGCAAAGCGTTTTTTACCTCTACACCATAATCGGAATTGAGAAACTCTGAGGGAATAATGTATGCCAGACGCCCACCTTCTTGCAACTGTGAGATCGATTTTAGGAGGAACAGAGTATAGAGGTTAGTGAAGCCATTAAGCTTTATTCCTAAATGATTGTTTACATCTGGAATATAAGTAGCATTGTCGTAATCGTGAAATTTCAGATATGGAGGATTACAAACAATAGCATCATATTTTGCATCCCAATCACTCGCAAAATAATCTTCATTCCTAAGATTCACTCCGTTTGGACAAACAGCAACTGCACTTGCAAAAATTTGTCCATCAATTTCGTACGCATCAACAGGTAGAGTCGTTTTCTGGGCAAGGATGCGCGAAAAGATTCCCAAACCGTATGCTGGTTCGAGAACACGAGTTTTCTGCTTTCCCTGTAACACCCATTGACACATAAACTCAGCAATCTTTTCTGGTGTGAAGAACTGAGCATATCTTTTGCGGTGGCCAAGAGATGTTGACGCAATGTATTTTTGTTCGAGAGTCATCCTATTAGAATTTTATTCCAAATAGAGATTCAAATGCTATTTATGATATCTTTATATGCCATAATTATCTTGTTACTAATAATGTTTTTATATTAAATCCCAATGTGATTTACTTCTATGACTTCTCTATCACCATATATTTGACACCTCTTTAAACGAGTGTACCCAAACCACACGGACAGTTATCCTATCGGTAGATAGATTGCTCGGTAACGGTTTTCCCTTTACTTTTCTTCCTTTCTTGCAAAATACCGGCGCTGGAAGAGTATCATGTAAATTACTCCGCAGGTAATGCATGAGTCGGCGAAGTTGAATATGGGGCGGAAGAACTCAAACGGCTCTCCCCCTACCCATGGCACCCATGAAGGCCATGTGGAATGTATCATCGGAAAGTAGAACATATCCACAACCTTGCCCTGAAGGAAGGGAGCATAGCCATGGCCGAACGGTACGAGCGTTGCAACGGTTCCGTAGGAAGACTCGCTGAAAATCAGACCATAGAAGGCGCTGTCTATCATATTTCCTATGGCACCTACAAGTACCATTGTAAAGCCTATGACCACTCCCCAGGGAGCCTTGCCCTTGTTAATCAGGCGGTTGATATACCAGATGAGAACTCCGATGAGGACAACTCTTAGCAGGCTCAGCAGAAGCTTTCCGGAAACACCTCCGAGCTGCATTCCGAAAGCCATGCCGTTGTTTTCTATGAAAAGAACCTGAGCCCAACGGCTGTGCCCGAACATCTCAAAGCCCTGGCCGTAGGAGAAAGTAAGCTTTACATAGAACTTGATTGCCTGATCTATAGCCAGCAGAATTACTGCAATAAGCAGAATTGTCCACTTCTTGTTCCTGGCGCTCATACAGACTATCTGTTCTGTTTGTCTTCTACATTGGTTGTTGCATGAGGAACAAGCAGCAGACGGGCCTTGGGGATGAGTTTTCCGGTAACACGGCTGATTCCGTAAGTTTTGTTCTCAATTCTTACCAAAGCGGCCTCAAGGTTCTGGATGAATTTATACTGGCGGTTTGCAAGCTGGCTGCTCTCCTCCTTTGTAAGCGATGCGGAGCCTTCCTCAATTACCTGGAACGACGGGGAAGTATCCTCAATTCCGTTGCTGGTACGGTGAGTTATGGCGGAACGCAGCATCTCGTACTCGTCCTTTGCCTTTGCAAGTTTTTCCAGAATCACTTTCTTGAACATCTGAAGGTCTTCGTCGCTGTATCTTACAACCGGAGTCTTTGGAGCAGCGGGAGCTACGGCCTCTTTTACGGGAGCTTTAACCTCTGCCTTCTTTACAGGAGGTTGGGCTACAACCTTCTTGGCTGGAGTTTTGGCTACAACCTTCTTAGCCGGGGTTGGAGCTACAACTTTCTTGGCTGGAGCTTTGGCTACAACCTTCTTGGCTGGGGCTTTGGCTACGGCCTTTTTGGCCGGAGCCGCCTTAACAGGCTTTTTGGCAACAATCTTTGGTGCGGGCTTCTTAGGCTCTGCTTTCTTAACGGTACTCTTCTTTGCAACACTCTTTGTGGATGCCTTCTTAACTTTTGTTGCCATGATCTGAATTTTTAATGGTTAAACTATCTTTCTACTTTAATTTTCAGTGTTTTGCCGTCTTCCCACTCCACTTCTGACGCCCCGGCAAGCTTTTCGGAATCTGCTGCAACTACCTCCAGGTTGTTTGCCAGGGTCTGACCGCAGACATATTCCATGAAGTTGCCGTCTCCTTCCAAAGCCTTGGCTATGTCTTCTCTTGCCTCTACTGCAACCGATATTCTGTCTGTGACATCAAATCCGGAATCTTTTCTCAGGTTCTGGATACGGTTTACAAGTTCACGGGCCGTTCCCTCACGGCGCAGTTCCTCAGAAATCTGAATATCCAGGGCAAGTGTCAGTGCTCCTTCAGCAGCTACGAGCCAGCCCGGCATATCCTCGGAAGAAATCTCATAGTCTCCCTTCTGCAGAACTACATCGCCGCTCGGAAGATGCATGGTATATTCTCCCTTCTTTTCAATCTCTGAGATATCTCTTTGTGTAAAGTTAGCAAATGCTGATGAAATTTCCTTCATCTGCTTGCCATATTTTTTGCCCAATGTTTTGAACATGGGTTTTATCTTCTTGGTAATCAGACCTTCAGTATCGGTAATATACTCTATCTGTTTAACGTTGACTTCGCTGAGGATTATGCTCTCTACCTTCTGAAGCTGCTCCTGCAGTTTAGGGTCTATTACAGGTATCATGAGTTTTGCCAGAGGCTGACGGACCTTGATGTTCACCTTGCGGCGGAGGGCAAGCACCATGGACGTGCTCTTCTGAGCAAGTGCCATTCTCTCCTCCAAATCTTTGTCTATCAGGCTTTCATCGGCCTTAGGCATCAGGGTTGCATGCACGGTGGACTGGCTGTGCCTACCGGATACTGCGTTGAGGTCAAGGAACAGCCTTTCCATATAGAACGGAGCTATCGGAGCTGCAAGTATGGATATGGTTTCCAGGCAGCTGTACAGGGTCTGATATGCTGCAAGTTTGTCGCGGTTCATAACGCCTCCCCAGAAACGCTTTCTGTTGAGTCTTACATACCAGTTGCTCAGGTGGTCGCAGACAAACTCCTGAATCATTCTGCCGGCGGTGGTAACATCATAGTTATCGTAGCACTTTTCCACATCTCTTATCAGGGAGTTCAGGTAGGACATAATCCAGCGGTCAATTTCCGGCCGGAGTGCCACAGGAATCTCTTCTGCCTTTGCATCAAAGCCATCTACATTGCCGTAAAGGGCAAAGAACGAATAAGTGTTGTAGAGGGTTCCGAAGAACTTACGGCGGATCTCATCTACACCGCCCTCGTCAAACTTGAGGTTGTCCCACGGCTGGGCATTGGTGAGCATGTACCACCTCAGGGCATCCGGCCCATATTTTTGAAGCTGGTCGAAAGGATCTACTGCATTGCCGAGCCTCTTGCTCATTTTCTCGCCCTTCTTATCCAGAACCAATCCGTTGGAAACCACGGTCTTGAAAGCAGGAGTATGAGAAACCATCGTATGGATTGCATGGAGGGTGTAGAACCAACCCCTTGTCTGATCAACTCCCTCAGCGATAAAGTCTGCCGTCTGCCCGAACTGAGGAGTACCCAAAGCCTTCAGCCACTGCTGGGCATAAGGCATGGCTCCGGAATCGAACCAAACGTCTATGAGGTCGCTTTCGCGGTGCATGGGCTTTCCGGACGGGCTTACCAGAACAACTTCATCTATGTATGGCTTGTGTATGTCTATCCTGCCGTAGTTATCGTCTGAGAAATCTCCCGGAACAAAACCTTTTTCCTTGAGAGGATTAGCCTTCATGATGCCGGCCTCCACGCTCTTCTGGATTTCATTGAAGAGTTCGCTGAGGCTGCCTATGCACTTTTCTTCCTTCTTGTCTTCTGTCCTCCAGATTGGAAGAGGCGTACCCCAGTAACGGCTTCTGGAAAGGTTCCAGTCCTGGAGGTTTTCCAGCCATTTTCCAAACCTCCCCGTTCCGGTGCTTTCCGGCTTCCAGGTAATCTGCTTGTTGAGTTCTATCATCTCGTCTCTTACGGCGGTGGCTTTGATGAACCAGCTGTCCAGAGGATAGTAGAGTACTGGCTTGTCTGTCCTCCAGCAATGAGGGTAGGAGTGAACATGCTTTTCTATCTTGAAAGCCTTGCCCTCAGACTTCATCTGAACACAAATATCAACGTCAAGAGTCTCAGCATCAGGGCCGAGCGTAGGATCGTATGCATTTTTTACGAACCGTCCTGCATATTTTCTGTAGTCCGGAGTAACCCTTTCCTTTACAAAATCTTCATCCAGATCTTCCACCTTGAAGAACTTTCCGGTACGGTCAACCATAGGCCTCCAAACGCCCTCTTTGTCTTTGAGGGTGAACGGCGCAACTCCGTTCTGCTTGCCTACGCGGTCGTCGTCGGCTCCGAAAGTAGGAGCTATATGCACGATACCGGTTCCTTCTTCCGTAGAAACAAAATCGCCGCAAACTACTCTCATAGTGCCTTCCGGAGGAAGAATCCAAGGCAGAAGCTGAATGTAGTTTACACCCTCCAGCTCCTTGCCCTTGAAGCTGTCCAAGACCTTGTAAGGCACCAGTTTGTCACCAGGGTTGTAACTGCTTGGCAAAAGATTGGCGGCCTTGGGGTTGAAGTTGCTGGAAAGCAGGTCCTTGGCCACAATATAAACGGCGGGCTTTCCGCTGTAGGGGTTGAAAGAAGCCACCCTCACATAATCTATGTTGGGGCCAACCGCCAGAGCCACATTTGACGGAAGGGTCCACGGTGTGGTTGTCCAAGCTATGAAGAACAGTTCCCCTTCTGCAAGCTCATTTTCCGGCGCAATGGTTCCGTCCAGAGAAACTCCCTGGAAAAGGCGCATGCTCTTTGAGTCTTTCCTGACGCAGAACTGAACCGTTGCAGTAGTATCTTTTACATCGCGATAGCAACCGGGCTGGTTGAGCTCGTGTGAACTGAGCCCCGTGCCGGCGGCCGGAGAATATGGCTGGATGGTATATCCCTTGTACAGCAAACCCTTGTTGTACAGGTCTTTGAGAAGATACCAAAGAGTTTCTATATAACGGTTGTCGTAGGTGATGTAGGGGTTATCCATATCAACCCAGTATCCGATCTGCTCGGTCAGGGCCACCCACTCCGCAGTATATTTCATAACCTCCTTGCGGCAGGCCATGTTGTAATCGTCAACGGATATTTTCTTGCCTATGTCTTCTTTTGTAATGCCCAGCATCTTCTCCACGCCCAGTTCCACCGGAAGTCCGTGAGTGTCCCATCCGGCTTTGCGGGCCACAAAATATCCCATCTGGGTCTTGTACCTGCAATATGCGTCTTTGATGCTTCTTGCCATGACATGGTGGATGCCCGGCTTGCCGTTTGCTGAAGGCGGACCTTCAAAAAACACAAATTCCGGAGCACCTTCCCTGGCTTTGTTCACGTTTTCAAAGCACTTCTCCTGTTTCCACTTGTCAAGAATCTGTCTGCCGATTTCTACCGGATCGAATTTCTTGTATTCTGCAAAAGCCATATCTAACCTTTTCTTTTATTGAAGCCACAAATTTACATTTTTTTAGGTTACGCTCCGTGATTTTTCCGGAATTCAGTTATATTTGTCTGTACTAAAAAACTTTTTCTATGAATTGGATTGATATCGTAGTTATTGCCGCATTGATTGCTGCCGCCATCTGGGGAATCTGGAAGGGGTTTGTAGCCCAGCTGGTTTCAATAATAGGCGTATTTGTGGGTATCTGGGGAGCCTCCAAACTCACACGTCCGGTGTCTGACTGGATTGTAGGGCTCATAGGTGCCCAGGATTCCGCCAATGCAGTAAAAATCATAACGTTTGTGGTTCTTGTAATCCTGATAATCATAATCTGCCACTACATAGGCAAACTTCTGGAAAAGGTAATGAACCTGACCATACTCGGAGGGCTCAACAAGCTTCTGGGAGCGGTCTTCTGCATCCTCAAGGTCGGCCTCCTGTTTGTAGCTATAATATCGCTGATTAACAGTGGCTTGCAGGCAGCAAACACAGAAGTGCCGGAGGTTCTGAAGGAGAGCAAGTCCTATGCTTACATGAACACCGCCGCAGACAATCTCATGCCTTTTGTCAAAAAGATCTTCAGCGATATAGAAAATCTCTGATCCGCCTGCCCGAGGGGCAAAACATCAAAAAACCTTTCACTTTCGTACGAATGCAGATTCGTACAGCGTCAATTTTACCCAATGGCTTGGAAAAGGCACCGGGCTTGACCGACCTTTGCACTGTCAAAAGCAAAATACGATGGCAGAAAAGAAAGACAGGCGCAAGACTAAGGGGCCGCAGGGATTTGAAAAAGACCTGTACATGAGCCCCGAATGGGTATCGCTGAGAATTAGGAAAACCAATACCCTTCTTTATGTGGTGGCGATTTTTATCGGCATCGGACTTTGCATTGGCACTTTGAGTGTGTTGTTATCATAATATTTTGGGTACCCCGGCCTCTTGACAGGATATAGGATCTTAGCCGGGGTGCCTTTTTTCAGGACTGATGAGAAGGAAGTTACATATCAGACAGACAGATTCTTACGACTGCGGGGCGGCCTGCCTTGCCAGTGCTGCCGCATGGTGGGGCATAACTCTTCCGCTGAGCCGCTTCAGGCGGGAATGTGGATGCTCCAAAGACGGAATAAGCATAAGGGGGATAGCGGACGGGGCCGAAAGCCTGGGCCTTTGCGCCAAGGCAATGAAGGCAGAAGGGTTCGATTCTATGGACAAGGCCTCCAAAGCTGTCAGACTCAGAGAACTTGCATATGCAGGCGGCCCCGTAATAGCCCATACGGTATCCGATAACGGAATGTTCCACTATGTAGTAATCTTCAAGGTCTGCGGCAGAAAAATGCAGGTCATGGACCCTGCAAAGGAAAGAATCCGCTGGCTCAGCATAGAAAGTTTTGCCGTGCGGTGGACCGGCTACATTATTCTGATAGTCAAAGGGCAAGGATATGTATCCGCCGAAAAGCCGGAAAGCCGCAGAGGCCGGCTCCTGAGACTGATAAACCTGAACCGGAAGGACATTGCCCTCTGTCTTGCCGGCTCGGTATGCCTGGCGGGCATCGGAATCTGCAACTCGCTTTTGCTACAGGTGCTCATAGACAGGATTCTGCCTCAAGGCAACCTTACGGCCCTGGCCAGGGTGGCGGCCATAATCCTTGCCTTCATACCCTTGTCGCTGATCATAGGGTATATGAGAGACCTGTATCTGCTTCAAGGCAGCATTTCTCTTGATACATCGCTGATTACAGGATTCATGAAACGGATTCTGGGAATGGACGAGAGGTTCTTCAAAGACTATCCGAAGGGAGAGCTTGAGGCCAGACTCGGCGATACGGCCAAAATCAGAACCTTCATCTGCCAGGGGAGCGTATCGCTTGGGGTTTGCCTGATTACGCTGGCTACCGTATGTGCACTTATGTTCACTTTTTACAGCAGGCTGGCCACGCTTCTGGTTCTGTGCATTCCTGTTTATCTTCTGCTGCTGGGTGCCGCTGACCGCATAAACCGGAGGATGAGCCGCAGGGTTATGGCCGCAGCATCCGATTTTGAAAACGATGTGATAGACAGCATAGAAGGCCATACGGCAATCCGTCATTTTGATGTAAAAAGCGCCGACCTGAGATTCAACACCAGTTTTTCTAATCTGATATACAAGAGCTTTGGAGCCGGAAGGTTTTCTGCCGGAATTTCCGGACTTTCGGGCGGAATATCCCAGACCGTAATGGCTCTCATCCTCATAATAGGCGGAGCAGGAGTCATTTACGGAAACCTCAGCCTTGGGGAACTGGTGTCGTTTTACACCCTGAGCGTATATTTTGTTACGCCGGTTGCTTCTTTTGTGGGTTTTGATTCTATGATGAACGAGGCTCTTGTGGCCTCCGACAGGCTTTATGACATAACCTCCTCATATATATTGCTCAGCCATGAATCTTACTGCATAGACACGCCTCCGTCAGACAGAAGTGCAGTCTTGGAATTCAGGGGCGTGGATTTCAGATATACCGGAGGACGGACCATACTGAAGAATTTCAGCCACAGTTTTGCCTGCGGAACCATAACCGGCATCCAAGGCCCGAGCGGATGCGGAAAAAGCACTCTCGTATCGCTGATGATGAGAGACTACCGGCCCACCGCCGGAACGATATCATTCGGTGGCATTGACATTTCTACATTTACCTCAACTTGCTTTAGGGACATTATATCTGTAGTCCCACAATCTGATTATATTTTCAATGCCACCGTCTTTGACAATATTGCAATGACTCCCGGGCGGGGAGAAAAACACATAGACCCCAACATGCTGGAAAGAGCCCTCAGGGCAGCCCTCAGGGCCGGAATGGAAAAGATGCTTCAACGGCTGGACAAAGGCCTGCTTGCGGCAGTGGGGCCTTCCGGAACCTCCCTTTCCGGAGGAGAAAAGCAGATGATACTTGTGGCCAGAATGCTCTACGCAGATTCAAGGATCATGGTCTTTGACGAAAGCTCGTCCAACATAGACCGCAGTGGCCGTCAGCACTTTGCCCGGCTTCTGAATGAACTGAGGGAAGCCGGAAAATGCGTAATTGTGGTTTCTCATGACGAAAATCTGGCCCAGCTGTGCAACCAAGTGATACAATTGACCGGTTGATTATAAAGGCGGAATCCGGCGCGCCCACCTTGCCGGAACAAACAACATTACTGACGAAAATGGAAGAAAAGAGAATGATGATGAGAGGATTTGCCGGTATTCAGGAAAGCGAGTTCTCTGTCCGCGGAGGCATCAATCCTGAAACAATCAGGAAGATTGCCAAGATTCTGGGTATCCTGGTAGATTTCATCTCCTCTTATGGGGAAGATTTCTACAAGGGGTACAAGAAGGCACTTGACGGGAAACCGTTGTACACATTAATGATAAAAGCAGGAGGTTGATTATGAACGGATTCAAAGAACTCTCCGCAATTGAACAGTTTGGGGTCTGCGGAGGAAAAGACACAGATGTTGCCAAACTCATGGAAATGCTGGGCTACGGTATCGGCATGATAGTGAAAATGATTAAGGACATCAGAAAGGGCAGGCCAAATACAGGGCAGGCATTTTCTACCGTCTGTCTGATGTGACAAAGCTCCTTGGGGGGATGTTCAAATAGTTTTTGTTCATCCCCTTTTTACACTATATTTGCGACTATGAAAAGAAAGTTTTTCATACTGCTTCTTGTGGCTTCTGTTTCAGGGGCCTTCTGCTACGGACAGAAAGTATGGACCCTCCAGCAGTGCATAGACTATGCCCGCC
Source organism: uncultured Bacteroidales bacterium (assembly GCA_937899055.1). Lineage (GTDB taxonomy): Bacteria > Bacteroidota > Bacteroidia > Bacteroidales > UBA932 > Egerieousia. The sequence continues at coordinate 40,430 of CALBPX010000077.1, read as the reverse complement.
GCAACAACCTGCAGGTCAAGATGGAAGAGATTTCTGTGGAACAGGCCCGCAATACGGCCTCACAGTCCAAGTGGGATATGGCCCCGAGCCTGAACGCCGGAGCCAGCCACAATATGAGCTGGGGCAGGAGCGTAAACCTCCAGACCCTGGAAATCATCAAGAACAAAAGGAGCATGTCCACCAGCGGCAACCTCAGCGCCTCGGCTACCATCTTTCAGGGCCTTTCAAAACTCAACTCCATAAAAAGCAGTTCTACACAGCTCAAAATCTCAGAGCAACAGGTAGAAAAGACCAAGAACGACATAACCGTCCAGATAACCAGAGCCTACCTTCAACTCCTGCTGGCTAAGCAGATACTCCAGTCTGCCCGGCAGAGCTGCCAAAGCACCAGCGAGCAGGTAGATCGTACTGCAAAACTGGTGGACGCCGGAAGCCAGGCCTACAGCACCCTCCTGGAAGTCAAGGCCCAACTTGCCAATGAAAAGTCTCAGGTGGTATCGGCCCAAGGCGATGTCCGTACCAACCAGCTCACCCTTACCCAGCTTCTGGACCTTCCGGAAGAAGAGGCAAGGAACTTTGATGTGGCAGACCCTCAGGACACACTTCCAGAAAACCTCCTGCCTCAAGACAGCGCAGAAGGAATTTACAGCCAGGCACTTGAACTTCCGCAGATAAAAATGGCAGAGTACAGCCTGCAAAAAAGCCAATATGACTACAAGGCCGTTCTGGGCAGGATGATGCCGTCGCTTTCTGTGCAGGCCGGTTACGGTTCTTACTACACCGACGGGCAGAGCGGGGCTTTCTTCACCCAGTTCGAACACAACAAGAATCCTTCGCTCGGCTTTTCGCTGAGCATACCCGTGTTCAACGGTCTGGCTTACCGCACAAGCACAAGAAATGCCCGCCTGGCGGTAGAAAACAACCGCCTTTTGCTGCAGGTGCAGAAACAGTCGCTCTACAAAGAAATCCAGGCCGCCTACAACGAGGCCCTCAACTCCTATGAAAGGATGCTTGCCGCAAAGGAGAACATGATAAGCATACAGGAATCTTTCACCTATACAGAAAACAAGTTCAATGTAGGAATGATGAACGCCACGGACTACAACATTGCCAAGGCAAATCTGTTCAAGGCCATATCTTCCTACTACCAGGCAAAATACCAATATCTGTTCGAGCTCAAGATCCTGGATTTTTACAGAGGAAAGCAGATAGACCTTTAGGTCTGCACAAATACCGAGTCCGATGGCAAAGAAAAAGAAAAATATCTGGTGGATTGCAGCTGCAATTCTTATAATCGTTCTGATGGCCGCTTCCAAGACCTGCAACAAGAGCAAGTTGCCGGAGGTTGAAACCGCAAAACCCACCCGCATGACCATTGTAGAAAACATTCCGGCCAATGGCAAGATCCAGCCGGTAACCGAGGTCAAAATCAGCCCGGATGTTTCGGGAGAAATAGTGGAACTGAATGTCAAGGAAGGAGATGCTATCAAAAAGGGCGATTTGGTAATTAAAATCAAACAGGATATTTATCTTTCAGCTGTGGAGCAGGCCATGGCTTCGCTCAATGCCGTAAGGGCCTCCTACAAGCAGCAGCAGGCTCAGACCCTGAGAGCAAAACAGAACTATGAACGTTATGCCAAACTCTATGAACTCAAGACGGTTTCAAGGGCAGAGTACGAAAACGCAAGTGCCGAATGGGACGTAGCCCAGCAGCAGCTCGACGGAGCAAGGTTCAACATCAGCAGCGCAGAGGCAAGGCTGAAGGAAGCCCGGGAGAACCTGCTCAAAACCACCATCTACTCCCCTATGGACGGCATAATTTCCAAACTTTCCGTGGAACTCGGCGAAAGGGTTGTGGGTACCTCCCAGATGGCCGGAACTGAGATGTTCCGCGTGGCCAATTTTGACAAGATGGAGGTGCTGGTGGATGTAAACGAAAACGACATCATCAGGCTCGGTGCCGGAGACAGTGCAAAGATATCTGTAGATGCATATACAGACAGAGATTTCTACGGTGTGGTTACAGATGTGGCAAACTCTTCAAAGAGTTCTGTTTCAACATCCTTGGACCAGGCTACAACCTTTGAGGTAAAGGTCAGGATAGCTCCTGAATCCTACTCTGACCTGACTTCGCCCTTCCGCCCCGGAATGAGCGCCTCCGTGCAGATACAGACCACAAAAGTGGAAAATGTCCTCGGCCTTCCGATTTCTGCAATTACCGGCAGGAGCGACCTGTCTCCTGAAGGCGGCAAGACCATGGTCTTTGTCTATGACCAGACCAAACAGACAGTCACTGCCGTTCCCGTAAAAACCGGCATCCAGGATATGGACAATATAGAGATAAAAGAAGGTATAACCGATTCCACCACAGTGGTTATAGGCCCCTTCTCCGCTATCAGCAAAACCCTGATGAACGGTTCAAAAGTAAGACCTGTAAAGTAACAGTCATTTCTCAGCGATGCATACACCTATTCTGCTCATAGAATCAGCCACAGACACATGCTCTGTTGCACTGGCCGACAAGACAACGGTCATAGCCCAGAAAATCTGCCGGATACCCAAATGCCACGATACCGTTCTTGCTCCTCTTGCGGAGTCTGTCCTGAAGGAGAACGGCATCCAGGCCAAAGACCTTTCCATGATAGGTGTGAGCGAAGGGCCCGGAAGCTACATGGGCCTGAGGATAGGAGTTTCTCTGGCCAAGGGAATAGCCTACAGCGCCAATGTCAAACTCTTTGGAATCAGTACGCTTGAGGCCATTGCCCAATGTGCGGTGGAAAATCTGGGAGGCGGTTTTGACACGGTTGTTCCCATGATTGACGCCGGCAGAATGGAGGTCTATACCGCAACCTTTGACATCAGGCTTGAGATGACATCTCCGGTAGAAGCCAAAATCCTGGACAAAGACAGTTTTGCCGGCATTATGGGCGGAAAAGTACTGTTTTGCGGAAACGGGGCTCCGAAGTTCGGGGAACTGCTCAGGCAGACGCGCGGCTCTCTGCCCGAGAACATAACCGTCACAGACCAGACGCCTCTTGCTTCGGGGCTCAGGTTTGCGGCATACAAGGCTCTGGAAGAAGGAAAGGAAAGCAACCTTGCCTATTTCCAGCCTTTTTATCTGAAAGAATTTATTCCAGGCAAACAGAAGAAACTGCTTTAGTCAGGCCGTTTTTGTCAAAGACGTCCTTGGCAGTAATCTCGCCCTTCTTGTTGAACACATACAGGCAAGGAAGTTTCTGCACGTTGTATGTGTTGAGGCTTGCAGAAGCAGTTCCGTTGCCGTCGCATACATTAATCCAGGGGAACCGGTTTATTATGGAATGCCAGAGGGCCTTGTCGGTGGTAACGCAAACGGAATATATCTCAAAGCCCCTGCCCTTGAACTGGTTGTATATGGCCTCCAGTTCGGCGTTGAACATCTTCTGCTCGTTATTTTCCGGATCCCAGAAGAGAAGTACAAACGGCCTGCCCGCAAGATCGGAAAGCTTGCGGATCTGGCTTTGGGTGTCTGTGATTGCAAGCTCAGGGAACAGAATCTGAGGCATATCCTTAACCTTGTATGACAGTTCCATTTCGTTGAAGGAAGCCGCTGCATCCTTTTCCAGTGCTGCCACATAGGGAGATTTGGGATATACTGCCTTGAGCGAATCGGCAAGCTGCTTGTAATAGATGCCGTCCGTAAGGTCTGCAAACATCGGAAAGTTTTCGTTGAACTGCCTGTAAAGGTTCCTTATGTTGGTAAAGGAATATGGGTTTGCCACAAGATGCTTAATGGCAGTCTGTTTCTGGTTTACATACAGACGGCCGAGTTCATAGCGCAGCCTCTGGACAGATTCCACATCGCCAATCTCGTTGCAGGCTATCATCTGGACAGACAGCGAGTCAAACGCCTTCTGGCTCCGCTCAATCTGGTCGTTTACGGTCTGAAGCAGCCGGCTCTCTTCCGAACCTTTTATGCTGATGTTTCTGCCGTTGGTATCTACTTCCAGACGGACCTTGTCTCCCGGGCTCAGAAGCAACGCTGCCAACTGCGCCCCGTTATAGTTCAGATAGTAAAAGTTAGGGCTCTCGTACGGAAGATCAAACTTGGAGGAGGCCTTTCCCCTGACATCCGTCTTGAGAGTATCTACCACCTCCATCTTATTGATGTTCAGAACGCTCAATATAACATTACGCTCGGGCGCATCCTTAAGTACAAGGTCTATAGATGCCTTTTTGCTGTTGCATGAACTCAGCATGGCAACGGCAGCAGCAAGGCAGAAAAACGTTCTTTTCATAATGCCATTCATAGGAGGTTATTCTGAAAGTTCTTTCCGGATTTTCTCAGCGATTTCTTCCATCTGCCCTGCCGAAGGGTGAAGCTTCTTTGAGGCGGCAAAGTCAAGGTCGCCTTCGGTTTTCATAGGTACAAGATGTATGTGCGCATGAGGCACTTCCAGACCTATGACCGCAACCCCTATCTTCTTGCACTTAATGGCCCTCTTCTGAGCCTTGGCAATCTTCATAGCAAACTTCCACAGCCCGGCGTAATATTCGTCTTCATAGTCAAATATGTAGTCCTTTTCGTCTTTGGGAACTACCAGAGTATGCCCCAACTGTACCGGAGAAATATCCAGAAAGGCAAAATAATCCTCGGTTTCGGCAATCTTGTAGCAAGGTATCTCACCTGCTATGATCCTGGAAAAAATGGATGCCATAATATTATGATTTATAGTTGTTAAAGGGTGATATCCAATATCTCGAACCTTATGATGCCGGCCGGTGCATTCACATCCACAACCTCACCTTTCTTCTTGCCGAACAGGGCCTTGCCTATGGGAGTGGATACCGCCAGCTTGCCCTGGGCAAGGTTGGCCTCGCTTTCTCCTACAAGGGTAAACACCATCTTGGCTCCGGTCTTGAGATTCTTGACCGTAACCTTGTTGAGCATTCCAACCTGCTCTGTGTTTATCTTGGATTCGTCTATGATCTTGGCATTGGCTATCAGGTCTTTCAGCTTGGCTATTTTGAGTTCCAACAGACCCTGGGCCTCTCTGGCTGCGTCATATTCAGCATTTTCCGACAGGTCTCCCTTATCTCTTGCCTCTGCAATAGCCCTGGAAATGGCAGGCCTTTGCACTGTCATCATGTCGTTCAGCTCCGCACGGAGTTTTTCCAATCCTTCTTGAGTTACATATTGTCCGTTTGCCATAATACTAAAAAATTAGGAAGAACCCCTTGAAGAGTTCCTCTCATTGTTCACTGGTGCAAATTTACGAAAAAAATCTTAATGAATCCACCTTGTCTTTCTCCAGCTGGAGCTTCAGGGTATCCAGACCAGAAAACTTCTGTTCGCTGCGGATTCTGCCCACAAACTCCAACTCAAGGTCAAGACCATATATATCTTCGTCAAAGTCAAGGATATGGGTTTCTATAGATATATTGCTTCCGGAATTTACGGTCGGCCTCACGCCTATGTTGCATATTCCTTTGTAAGTCTGCCTGCCCAAAGCAACCTTGACTGCATATACTCCGTTGCCCGGTATCAGTTTAAGCGGGTCGTAAAGTCCGAGGTTGGCGGTAGGAAAGCCTATAGTGCGGCCCAGATGGTTGCCCACGATAACCACTCCCCGCAGACCGTACCTGCGCCCCAGAAAACCGGCGGCGCCTTCCACATTGCCGGACTCCAGCATCCTGCGGATTTTTGTGGAACTGATGACCTGGTCTGCAAGTATGAATTCCTCCACACGGAAGACTTCCAGGCCACAGTCTTTGCATGTCTGAATCATCTGCTGCTGGGTTTCACTAGTATCGTGCCCTATTTTGTGGTCGTAGCCCACAACCAGGTGTGTTACGCCGCAACGCTCTATCAGATACCGTTTTACAAACTGCTCCGTAGATAGCCGGCTGAACTCCTTTGTAAAATCCAGCACAGTAACTTTGTCTATGCCCAGGTCCGTGAAGAGTTTCTGCTTTTCCTGCAACGATGTCAGCAGCCTCAGATCGTATGCCTGTTGCTGCAACACGCTGCGCGGATGCGGCCAGAAGGTTACTATCTGGCTTTCTGCGCCAAGCTCCTCTGCCTTGCTGCATACGGCCCTGACCACCTTCTGATGCCCAAGGTGCACGCCGTCAAAAAATCCTGTTGCCGCTACGCTCATCATTCCTGGGTATTATCGTCCATCAGGGTTGCAAATCTTTCTTTGTAGCCTCTGAGTTGCTTCTTGCAGAAGGCAATCAATTGCATTGCACGCTTGATGTCCTTTTCTATAGTGTTCAGGGGGGCGTTTTTGTCTTCCACCTTCTCTACCAGTGCCTCGAGTTCTTCCATTGCCTGCTCGTAGGTCATTTCTTCCTTTATCTCTTCCATATTTCTGCTGATAACTTCAATTATTGCTCTCTGTTCTTTTGTATTCCTCTCTCTTTAAACACTCTCTGTCATTATTCCCGTTCTCGTTTTTCAAGATTGATGTCTGTAGCGGTGAGAGTGGCCCTTCCGTCTTTCATCAGGATGGTCAGGCGGCTGCCTTCCTCAATCTGAGCTATGTCGGATACCTTCTGCCCGTCTTTGAGTACTATTCCATAGCCCTTTTCCAGGATATGGGTGGGGTCTGCACCGGCAAACAGGGCCTGCATCTTGTCCAGCCTGTAGTTTTCCTCTGTCATCCTCCGCGATATGGTATCGCTGAGCCTTGTATAGCAGAGAAAATCTATCCTGTGAGCCTCCTCCACAAGCCTTACGGAAAAGGCCCTGCTGAGCCTCAACAGGCAGTCTTTGAGGCCGGACGTGCGCTGCTGGGCAAAACTTCCGAGTGCAGATGAAAGCCTCAGCCCGAGACCGGAGATTCTGCGTGAGCAATAGTCCAGAAGGTCGGCCGAAGCCACTTCGAGCCTGTGCTGTGCTTCGGAGATTAGGGCATGCGCATCTGCATATCGCTGAACCAGATAATCGGCAGCTCCGGTAGGAGTCTTTACCCTTACGCTGGCTACATCGTCGCAGATATGGTTGTCTCTCTCATGCCCTATTCCGCAGATAACCGGAAGGTTGCAGAGAGCTACGGCCTTTGCGGCAATGTAATCGTCAAAACATACAAGGTCCAGATTGCTGCCGCCGCCCCTGATCAGAACCGCAACGTCAAACTCCCCCGAGCGGGCATTAATCTTCTCAAACGCTTCGGCTATGCCGGAAGGGGCCTCGGCTCCCTGAACTGGAGAAGCAAAGAGTTCAACCTCAAACCCGATTCCGGAATCCGCCAGATGCTTCATAAAGTCGCCGTAACCTGCGGCACCTTCGGCGCTTACTACCGCTATCCTGTAGGGCAGAAGCGGCACTGCAAGTTCCTTGTTGCGTTGCAGAAGGCCCTCCTTTTCAAGGCGCTGCACAGTCTGACGCCGGCGGGCCTCCATATCGCCCAAGGTGTAGGATGGATTGAGGTCCAATACATTCAGGCTCAGCCCATAGACCGCCGAATACCGGACCTGAACGTAAAGCATCACCTTTATTCCTTCCCTCAGGTCGTCTCCTGTGCCCATACGGAACACATTGTTGAGCACTGCGGCACGGCTGGCCCAGATGGTTCCCCTGGCCTTTGCTATGCTTACTCCCCTTTCTCCGCTTTCCACAAGTTCCAGATAGCAATGCCCGCGGCTCCAGCTGACCTTGGCAAGTTCGCACACAATCCACCCGGGAAGGCCGTCCAACTCCTCTATCAGGCCGCTCAGCTGCGCCAGATATTCCGAAAGCGTCATGTAGGCCGCCCTTTCATTCAATATCTCTCTTTCTGCATTGTTCATAACCGTTGCTGTCGGCGACAGTCAGACTGCCATGCCGCCGCGGGCACAAATTTACGAAATAATAGCGGCCGGTTGACAGGTGTTTCCAAATCCTGATCTTTTTTTGTACTTTTGCGCGCAAACTGAAAAAAGGCATGAAAATCAAGAAGGCGGCATTCGCAGGCAGCAGCACCACTCTAAAGGGAAGGCCGGGCAGAAGATTTCCGGAAATAGCCTTCATCGGGCGCTCCAATGTAGGAAAGTCTTCCTTGATAAACATGCTGTGTTCAGATGCCCAAAAGCTTACAAAGGGCAAGGAACTGGCCAGAACCAGTTCATCTCCGGGCAAGACCATATCCATAAACCATTTCCTGATAAACGACAGCTGGTACCTTGTAGATCTGCCAGGCTACGGCTATGCAAAGCTTTCAGGCAAGCAGAGAGACGAACTTGCAAGGATGAACAACGAATATATCGGAGGCTCCGCCGAACTGGCCACATTGTTCGTACTGCTGGACTCCAGGCTCCCGCTTCAGAAGGTGGATTTGGACTTTATCTCGGCCCTGGGTGAAGAAGGTATCCCATTTTCCATTATCTTTACCAAGGCAGACAAACCCCGGAAAAACGAGCTGGAAAAGAACATTGCGAGCGTAAAGAAAAGTCTTTCAGAATATTGGGAAGAACTGCCGCCGATATTCATAAGTTCATCGGAGAAAAAGACCGGAAAGGACGAGATAACCGCATACATAGAAAAAGTGCTGAAACTTATTAACTGAACTATATAGAGCTGCAATATGGAACATCCTATCAAGATTTTCTCAACCAGAAACTCCAGATACCTGGCGGAGAGAATTGCCAAATCTCTTAATCTGGAACTCGGCAAGTCTGACGTTACCGTCTTCAGCGACGGAGAATTCCAGCCCATATACCTTGAAAGTGTCAGAGGCGTGGCCGTATTCATCGTATGCTCCACTTTTCCGCCAATGGAAAACCTCATGGAACTGCTTCTGATGATAGATGCGGCAAAGAGGGCCTCCGCATACAAGGTTGTGGCCGTGATGCCTTACTTCGGATGGGCAAGGCAAGACCGCAAAGACCGCCCGAGGGTATCCATAGGCGCCAAGCTGGTAGCCAACCTGCTGGAGGCCTCCGGATGCGACCGCATAATGACGGCCGACCTCCATGCGGACCAGATTCAGGGCTTCTTTGACTTTCCGGTTGACCACATCTACGCAAGTTCCATATTCCTGCCCTACCTGAGAAGCCTCAAACTGGAAGACCTTTCCATTGCAGCCCCCGACATGGGAAGCGCAAAGAGGGTAAACGCCTACTCCAGAATCATAGGCTGCCCGATGATAATCTGCCACAAGAGCCGCGAAAGGGCTAATGTGGTAGGTTCCATGACTGCCATCGGCGATGTAGAAGGCCGCAACATAGTAATCGTAGATGACATGGTTGACACCGCCGGAACACTCTGCAAGGCATCCAAGATGCTGATGGACAAGGGAGCCAAGAGCGTAAGGGCTCTGGCAACCCACCCGGTGCTTTCGGGCCAGGCCTACGAGCACATAGCCTCTTCGCCTCTGGAGGAACTCGTTGTTACAGACACCATTCCTCTGAGAGCACCGCAGGGAGCCGACACCGGCAAGATCAAGGTCATATCGGTTGCCGAGCTCTTCGGCGATGTGATTGACAAGGTATATCGCGATAAATCATTCGGAAACACATTGATGTACTGATTATGCTTATCAACAGGGAACTGACCGTTGAACAGATTCGCAGCCGTCTGGTTGAAGGTATCCGCAACTATTTCAAAGGCTGCGGCATGACCAAGGCCGTACTCGGGCTCTCCGGCGGCATAGACTCGGCTGTGGTAGCGGCTCTGGCCGTTGAAGCTCTGGGAAAGAAAAACGTACACGGCCTGATGCTGCCGAGCGATTTTTCCACCCTCCATTCCATACAGGATGCAGTTGACCTTGCCGACAATCTGGGAATCAAATACAATGTGGTGCCTATTTCGGAAGTTTACCACAGGTTCATCAAAGCTCTGGAAGATGTTTTCAAAGACAGGAAAGAATGGAGCATCGCTGAGGAAAACATTCAGGCAAGAATCCGCGGAACCATGCTCATGGCCTATTCCAACAAGTTTAATGCACTGCTTTTGAACACCTCCAACAAGAGCGAACTCTGCACCGGTTACGGAACCCTCTACGGCGACCTTGCCGGCGCAATAATGGTGATTGCAGACCTCTACAAATGCGATGTCTATGAACTGGCTTACGACATAAATACGGAGAGGGAAATTATTCCGGTTTCCACGCTTACCAAAGCTCCGTCTGCAGAACTCAGGCCCAACCAGAAAGACTCCGATTCGCTTCCGGACTATGACGTTCTGGACCCTGTCCTCTATCAGCTGAACGAGGGCGGAAAAACGCCTGAGGATCTTGTGGAAGAAGGCTATGACAGGCTTCTTGTAGAAAGGATAGCATCGCTGATCGGAAAATCTTCTTTTAAAGTACACCAGATACCTCCAATCCTGAACCTGAGCAAGGCTCCGGTAGTTTACAAGGAAAAGTGCCTCCTGAAATAGAATGAACACACTGTACCTGATTCTCATCTCCGTTGCGGTTGTGGGGCTGTGCGTTTTCGGCCTCTGTTTCAACATAATATTCCGCAAAGACGGCAAGTTTCCTGATTCTGAAATCGGGCACAGCAAAGAACTCCGCAAAAGAGGAATCGTGTGCATGAGAGAAGAAGACGAAAGGCTCTGGGGCAAAAGCACCCACATAAGGGTAACCGGAAGAAAGGGCCATCTGAAAACGGAGCCGGATGAAGCCTGCCTGAACTGCAATCAAGTATGCAAGCTCAAAGACCTTGCAGGCAGGAGCGCATAAAACATATAAAAGACAGATTTACAATGGGAATAGTAGCAATAGTCGGAAGGCCTAACGTAGGCAAGTCCACACTTTTCAACAGAATGGTAGGCCAGAGAAGGGCCATCGTAGATGAAACCGCCGGCGTAACCCGCGACCGCCATTACGGCAAGAGCGAATGGTGCGGAACCACATTTTCCGTTGTGGACACAGGCGGCTACACCACCAACTCCGACGATGTTTTTGAAAACGAAATCCGCAAGCAGGTTGTTGCCGCAATTGAAGAGGCCGATGTAATCCTCTTCCTCTGCGATGTAGATACCGGCATAACCGATTACGACGAATCCATAGCCAAAATCCTCAGACGCAGCAGCAAGCCTGTTGTGCTGGCGGTCAACAAAGTAGATTCCGGAGCAAAAATCTACGGAACCTACGAGTTCAACGCTCTGGGTCTGGGAGAACCCATTGTAATAGCATCGGCAAGCGGCGGAGGAACCGGAGACCTTATGGACCGCCTGGTAGAAGAACTCAAGAAAGCCAACGCCGACAAAGAAACCGAAGATACAGGCAACTTGCCAAGAATCACCATAGTAGGCAGGCCTAACGTTGGCAAATCGTCTTTGACAAACGCTCTGCTTGGTCAGGAAAGAAACATAGTAACATCCGTTGCCGGAACTACAAGAGACTCCATATCAACCCGCTACAACAAGTTCGGATACAACTTCCTCTTGGTTGACACCGCAGGCATGAGAAAAAAGAACAAGGTTACCGAGGACCTTGAATTCTACTCTGTAATGAGGGCCATCCGAAGCATAGAAAACTCCGATGTCTGCATCCTGATGATAGACGCAACCGAAGGCATACAGGCTCAGGACCTGAACATATTCTATCTGATTCAGAAAAACGGAAAGGGATGCGTGATTGTGGTAAACAAGTGGGACCTCATAGAAAAAGAAACTCTGACCATGAAACACTTTACGGAAGACATCCTTGCCAAGACGGCTCCGTTTACCGATGTTCCCATTGTGTTTACTTCCGTAATAAACAAGCAGAGGATTCACGATGTCCTGCAACAGGCAATGCAGGTGTATGAAAACTACTCCCGGAAGGTGGACTGGAAAAAGCTCAACGACGAGCTCATGCCACTGATTGAGGAGCACCAGCCGCCTATGTACAAGGGCAAGGAAGTAAAAATTAAATACATCAGCCAACTGAAGGCAAAAGTGCCTTCTTTTGCCTTTTTCTGCAACCTACCGCAGTATATCAGAGACCCTTACAAGCGTTTCCTGGAAAACAGGCTCAGAGAAAAGTTCAACTTTACAGGTTGCCCTGTCAACATTTTTTTCCGTCAAAAGTAACAACTTTGTTATATTTTTCCTATCTTTGGCTAGGAAACCTATTTACTAACTAAATATTATCCAATGAAAAAGGTCTTACTATTGGCTTTCGCAGCGCTGTTGAGCACAATGGCGTTTGCACAAAGCAGGGTTACCGGCGTGGTAACCGCCAAAGAAGACGGAGGCCCTGTTCCTGGCGTAAATGTCATGATCAAGGGTTCCCGTACAGGTTCCTTTACAGATGAAAACGGACGGTACTCATTGCCTAATGTTCCGGCCAATGCCGTTCTGGTATTTTCATCAGTCGGATACACAACGTTGGAAATCCCCGTAGGAGGAAAAAGCGTTGTGAACGCTGTTCTGACTTCCGATGCCATCGGACTGGATGAAACCATCGTGGTTGCCTATGGTACCGCAAAGAAGGGTTCATACTCCGGTTCAGCAGCAGTTGTCAAACAAGATGCTATCAAAGACGCTCCTGTTGTGAGCTTTGAACAGGCTCTTGCAGGTAAAGCTGCCGGCGTACAGGCAATGTCCTATTCCGGACAGCCTGGTTCCGAGGTAGAAATCAGTGTACGTGGTTATGGTTCGTTCAACGCAAGCAACATGCCTCTGTATGTTATTGACGGTGTTCCCGCAACCAGTGGTGACTGGGGGTCCGGAAACATTTCTTCAAGTGCAATGAACTTCCTCAACCCTTCAGACATCGAGTCCATCACAATCTTGAAGGACGCAGCCGCTGCTTCACTCTACGGATCACGCGCATCAAACGGTGTTATCCTCATTACCACCAAGAAAGGTAAGGAAGGTGATGTAGTTTCTACCTTCAAGGCTTCCGTAGGAGTTTCATACTTCTCTTACAAGAAGCACATGGAAACGGTTTCCGATGCCGAGAACGAAGCTCTCCAGAGAATGTCTTTCCGCAATTATGCTGAGGCCAATCCTTCAGCATGGAGTTCCTACGGCAGTGTAGATGCCTACGTAGAAAACCGTATAGCAAGATACTATCCTGCCTACGACTACGACAAGTACATTTACAAGAACTGGGAAAAGGCTATATTCCAGCACGGCGTAAGCCAGAACTACGAGTACAGCATTTCCGGCGGCGGTCCTAAAGGCAAGGTATATGCATCAGTTGCCTACACAGACCAGAGAGGTGTTGTAAAGATCGACTATCTGCAGCGTTTCTCAGCAACCATAAACGGTGAGGCCAACATCAGGCCTTGGCTCAAACTCGGCGGCATCATGCAGTACTCATGGCAGTATCAGGACGGTCATCAGGACGGTTGGTCTTCAAAGGATAACCCTATGTTCATGTGGAAGGCTGTCTTGATTGACAGATGGCCATATGCCTACAAGGCTTCGGGCGACCTCTACGAAGAAACCTTCTCAACCAGATTCAACACCATCAACCCTGTTGCCCAGTTCAAGCATCAGGTCAACGATGTAAAGCAGAACCGTGTAGTTCTCAAGGGTTGGGCTGAAGTTTCCTTCACAGATTATCTGAAACTCAAGAGCACTCTCTCAAGTGACTGGCTGTATGTTCACGACAAGTTCGGATGGCTGTACGGACATCCTAACTTCACTGCATACGGAACAGGTTATGCTTCTGACAAGCACCGTAACATCAACAAGGTAGTAAGCTCCACCACTCTGAACTTTGACAAGACCTTTGACCTGCATCATGTAGCAGCAATGGCCGGCTGGGAGGCTGAAAGAGAGAAATTCAACTCTCTCCGCCTTGGTATGACCGATTTCAGCTACCTCGGAGCTACTGAGAGTATCATGGGTACTACTTTTGACGAAGGCTATTCTTATTCAAGAGAAGAAGGCTTGCTCTCCATGCTCGGAAGTTTGAGCTATGACTATGACAATACATATTATGTAACCGGTACTTTCCGTCGTGACGGTTCTTCAAGACTTGCTCCTAAATCAAGATGGGGCAACTTCTGGTCAGTATCCGGAACCTGGAGATTCTCAAAGGAGAAATTCCTGGATTATCCTTGGATGAACGACGGCAAGATCCGTGCTTCTTACGGTACTTCAGGTACCCTTCCTTCCGACTACTTCGGATTCATGTCCGTTTATGATTACAGTTACTATGGAACCGACGGTGCCAGCTATCCTGGAAATATCGCCAACACCGATCTTACCTGGGAGAAGAACAAGAACTGGAATATAGGTGTGGATGCTACTATCTTTGACAGATACTCCTTTACGGTTGAATACTTCAACAGAAAGACCACCGACCTGCTCCTTGATGCATCGGTTGCTTCAACAACAGGTTTCAGCTCTACCCTTATGAACAAGGGAAGTATGGTTAACCGCGGTTGGGAACTTTCTTTGAACGTTGACATCATCAAGTCCAACGACATGGATTTGAGCGTAGGAGCCAACTGGAGCCGCGTACACAACGAGGTACTCAAGCTCTCTACAGACGATGAAGCTATCAACAGTGGTTGGTTCTGGTGGGCAAAAGGCTATAACTTCTATCAGTTCTACACAAGAAACTATCTGGGAGTTAACAAGTCCAACGAAACCATCAACGGCGTTAAGCCTGGTTACCCGATGTATGCAGAAGGTTCATTCTACTCAAAGGGAGAAGTTGTTGACCAGGACGTAACCCTCAAGAACGGCAAGGTTATCAAGGCCGGAGAAACCATGCCTGAAGATGGTTACAACTATGCTCCTGCAAGAAGGCAGAGTGCAAGCTCCATGCCTATAGCCGGCAAGAGGGCTATGCCTAAGGGATTCGGCGGCTTCAACGCAAGCTTCCGCTGGAAAGACCTCTCAGTAAGCATGGCTTGGACATACAAGTATGGCCACTACATCTGCAACTCAACTCAGGATGAGATAGCAAACGACGGTTACAGAACCTTCGGACAGCCTATCTCCGTAAAGCAGCGTAATCCTTGGACTACCACTAACGCAGATTCAGATGTTCCAATGCGTATCTATGACAACAACCAGGGTGGTTACTATAACTCTTCCCGTATGCTCGTCCGCGGAGACTTTGCAAGACTGAAGAACCTCTCAGTTTCTTACAATCTGCCTAAGAACATCGTTCAGAAGCTGTCTGTCCGCAACGCCCGCGTTTATCTGTCAGGTGCCAACCTGCTCACTATTTCCAAGTGCGAAGTTGATCCTGAAATCCAGTCAGACGGTTACTACAACTATGGTATGCCGGCTCTGAGAACATGGTCACTCGGTCTTGAGGTAAGTTTCTAACATTTAAGAATATACAGATATGAAAAAGATATTAAGCATAATACTTGTTGCTGTCCTTGCCATTTCCTTTACATCCTGCAAAGGATTTCTGGACAAGGAGCCTACAGACTCTGTTGTTGCTGAGAATGCTCTTGCAACCTTGGAGGATGCCGGTGTTGCCGTTAACGGTATGTACACGCTTTTGAAATACTACACTGTATTTGGCAACTATATGATTCAGATGGGTGATCTGAGAGCAGATCTGCTTGTTCCAAGTGAGGGCAACTATGTTGTTTACTCATATGACTATGAGGCATCACAGAACTCTTATTTCACACTCTGGAGAAACTTCTACACTACTATAACCAGAGCCAATGCCATCATCAAGAACATAGACGCCCTTGACGTTTCAGCAGAAAAGCAGAGCATAAAGGACGATTATCTCGGACAGGCTTATGCAGTAAGAGCTTTCTGCTACTTCAACCTTGCAAAACTCTATGGAAGACCTTACAGGCTTGACAACGGAGCATCTCTGGGTGCAGTTCTGATTACCGAGCCTGTTTCTCCTTCTGAGGCAAGAATTCCAAGAAGCACCGTAGCTCAAACCTACACTCAGATTGAGAATGACATCACCACAGCCCTCTCACTTTTGTCAAAGGACAAAAACACCGGCCACATGAACTACTGGGCTGCCAAGTTCCTGCAGGCAAAGGTTGCTCTCTACAAGGGCGACAACAACACTGCCTACACAGCAGCAAAGGAAGTCATCACCGATTCTCCATACAGCTTGGTTCCCAATGCAGATTATCTGGCTTCATGGGCATTGACAGGCAACAGCGAGGCTATCTTTGAAGGTCTTGTAAACCTCCAGTCTGCAATTGACGGTGACAACGGATTCGGCGGATCGTTCTACTACAGCATGTGGTTCGGTTACACTAACTGCGGAGCTACCATAGTTCCTACCAAGACCTGGCTGGATCTTGTACAGGCCAATCCTAACGATATCCGCAACCAGTGGATAGCTTATGACGACCCTGCAGGTGACGGCAAGAAGACCGGCGAAACCTGGTTGAAGAAATTCATCGGCAACACCGGATTCACAGCCTTCCTGAACAATCCTAAGTACATGCGTCTTGCCGAGGCTTACCTGATTGCAGCTGAGGCTGGTAACGCAACCGGAAAGAGCGATGCCAACGCATTGCTTCTGGCTGTAGCACAGAGAGCGGATCCAACCGTTACTTCTATTACAGCTACACCGGAAAACGTTGAAAAGGAAAGGATGAAAGAGCTCATAGGTGAAGGTGACCGTTTCTTTGATATAATGAGACGTAACGGCACTTACACAAAGGCCGATCCTCATCAGGTATTCAATGAGGTTCTGTCCTGGTCAGACAACAGGGTAATGCTCCCCATCTCTGCAGATGAGAGAATTATCTATCCTGAACTCGAGCAGAACCCCGGTTACAAAGATTAAGTTGTAACTGTACGAAAAAAAAGAGACTTGCAAAACAGCAAGTCTCTTTTTTTGTCGGGATGATCCGACTCGAACGGACGACCCCTACGTCCCGAACGTAGTGCGCTAGCCAACTGCGCCACATCCCGATTCCCGTTAGCGGGCTGCAAATATAATAAAAATCCGGAAAGCAGAACCTTTCCGAAAAACATTATAGCCTGTACTTGCGGTCAAAGGCGGCCTTGAGCTGCTTCATAGCCTTTTCCAGGGTCTTTCTGGGGCAGCCTACATTGAGTCTCATAAAGCCTTGGCCACCCTCGCCGAACATGGCTCCGTCGTTAAGTGCCAGATGGGCTTTGTCAACCACAAACTCTACGAGCTCTTTGCCGCTGAGGCCCAGCCTTCTGAAATCCAGGAATATGAGGAAGGATGCCTGAGGCCTTATCATCTTGATCAACTGGGTCTTTCCAATCTTAGCCTCAGCATATTCCTCAACATTCTCTTTCTGGGATGAAGTGCGGATTTTCTTTCCGCTGAATTCAATGGTTTCTGCTGTAAAGTTATCTTTCAGGAATTGTTCTACAAAGTCTATGTTGGAGGCTATATAATCCATTGCCTGTGAAAGCCACTCCGCGCCTTTCTTTGAATAGAGTATGGCCGAAGGCATGAACGAATCGTAATGCCCGCCGTCAAAGTCGCCGTCGCTGAGATATTTGGCAAACCTGTCGTGGACGGCCTTGTCTGTGGCAACCCATTCGCTGGCCCCTATACCCGCACAGTTGAAAGTCTTGCTGGGAGCATGGAAGGTAATGGTGTTCCTGGCCTGTTTTGCATTTACGGTTGCAAAAGGAATATGCCTGTGGAAAGACAGGTCGCAGTGAATCTCATCGCTGAGTACCAAAACATTGTTCTTAAGGCAAAGCTCGGCTATTCTTTTCAGTTCGGCCTTTGTCCAGACTCTTCCGCCGGGGTTGTGGGGATTGCACAGAATCATGGCCTTGCAGCCCTTTATTCTCTTTTCCAGAAGGGCAAAGTCTATTTCATAGTCTTCTCCGCGGCGGCCTTCCTTTAGAACCAGCGGGCAGTCCACCTCCTTGCAGCCGGCAGCGGCAATCTGCTTTGCAAACGGATAATACACAGGCGGAAAGATGAGCACCTTGTCGCCCGGCTTGGTAAAGCACCTCAGGGCATGGGCCAGCCCCACAACAATGCCAGGCACAAAGCCCAGCTGATCGTCCGAAACAACCCAATTGTAACGCTCTTTGAACCAAGCCTTTATAGCATCATACCAGGCCTGCGGACGGCATCCGTATCCGAGAACGCCTCCATCTGCCCTCTTGATGAGTTTGTCTGTAAAAAATTTTGGCGTGGGAAAATCCATGTCCGCTATCCACATCGGAAGAAGGTTTTTCTTCCCCCAGATAACGGGTGTGGAATCCCACTTGATACAGTCTGTGCCAACTCTGTTGACTTCTTTGTCAAAATTATATTTTGCCATAATATTGAATTTTACATATCTGTCTTGCTATATACCGGCAGGGTAAAGGCAAAGCATGCCCCGCCAAGTTCGGACGGGCTGTAGGTAATTGTTCCGCCGCTCTGTTCTATTATACTCCGCGATATGGCCAGCCCCAGCCCGTTTCCGCTTGTCTTTGTAGTAAAGTTGGGCTGGAAGAGTTTTTCCAGGTTTTCGGAGCTCACGCCTCTTCCATTATCGCTGATGCTTACCTTCCAGAAACCGTCATCGCGAGTGAGACTGATGCTTATGAAACCTTTTCCGTCTGAGGATGAAAGTTCCTGTATGGCGTTGGATATCAGGTTCACCAGTACCCTTACAATCTGGCCTTTGCGGGCATTTACCATACATGTGTCAGAAGTGTGGCTGAAGGATATCCTGATATTCTCGTTGGTGTCAAAGAATTCTTTCTGCTCCCTTACCACTTCATAGAGGTTGAAAACCACATTGTCTTCTACATAGAATTTGGCAAAGCTGCTGAACTCGGACGCCGTCTTGGAAAGTATGTCTATCTGCTCCAGAAGCGAAGCCGAAATGCCTTCCAGTTTGTCTTCCCATCCGGGAGAATTACGCTGCTTGAGCAACATGATCCGCTGGATGCTGAGTTTCATTGGAGTCAGAGGATTCTTTATTTCGTGGGCAATCTGACGGGCCATATCGCTCCATGCCTTTTCTCTTTCGGCCGCCGCCATCTTGCGTGTGCTTTCAGACACATCGTCAACCATCTTGTTGTAGGCATCTACCAGCAGGCCGAGCTCGTCGTTGCTCTTGTAGTTGATATGCTCCGGCGCACTTGACACATCCATGAATTTCATCTTGTTGCTGATATCTGTCAGCGGCTTGGTTATCCTCAGCGATAGCAGCCTGGACAGGAACAAAGCCAACACAAACAGCAATATACTCACATTCAGGATGGTAGCTATAGCGTACGACAGGTCTCCGTCAAGGTCTCCGCCCCTGGCAAAATACGGAATGTTGGCAATGGCCACAGTCTTTCCGTTGTAATTCTGGATGGGCAGATAGAGCGAATAATAGCTGTAGGCCCCTATCTTTTCTTTCTTGAACACCTGGCTCCTGCGCCCGAAGGTCATATCGTAGAAGGCCCGCGAATCCATTCTGGAAGAAAGAATGAACTTGCGGAATATGTTCATCTTGGTAGAATGGAATATCTTTCCGGACGGGTCAAAGATGTTTATGTCTGCATGAGTGTCGTTGGCAAGGCGGTCCATAGCCGAGTTCAGCTCGGAGGCGTTCACATCCGAAATATCCTGGACATAGGTAAGATACTGCTGCAGAGTCTTTCCGGTGGTCTCTATCTTTTCCTCCATCTGCATACGGTTCTGGTTGTTGTAGTAGCTGAAGCTGTACCACAGGCTGGCAGCCGTAGCGGCCATAATGGTAACCGCCACAACCAGCGTAATAAGGAAGTTCAGCCTCCTGCCCCAGGACTTTCGGCCCTTCTTCAAGGCTGCCTTGGCATGAATCCTCGCCCGCTTCAGCCTTATGAAAAACAGGAAGAAAAAGAAGAAGAACAGCACCAGGTACGACAGCGACACTATGTAAGGAATCACAGACCTTTCAGGCCGGCTGATAACCACCGTGTTCTGGTCTGTGACCTTGTTCACGCGGTGAAGATATCCGTCTCTTCTTACGATATCGGAAGAAAAGTCGGCATCGTCAATCGGAAAGTCGTAACGCCCCTTGTGCAGCACCAGCCTTCCGCGGTAGTATTTTGCATAGGAGAAGAACGGCGGAATGTTCAGGTCGTCCGGCTGATAATCTGAGAATATATCCGGATAGCCTGCCTGATTCTGGTCGTAGCGCGTAGATATCTCTATGAAAAGGTTTACCGGACCGTCCGGCGTAAGATATGTGAACACACCCAGATAGCCCACCTGCCCGTTGAAATTGCTCAGATAGTAGAACGCACTGTTGTCTGCAATGGGAACAGCGTCATACTGAGACATCTTGGCGCTATAATAGTCCATACAGTTGACCATCTTCTGCGAAATCTGTATAGACTCATTGGGCCTGCATACCGCCATGTTGATTATGTACTTCTGCCTTATGGACTGGAAATACATTTCGGAAAATCTCATCTGTAGCATTTCCAGGTTTTCCTGGGGCATTGTAAGCAGGGCTCCCGATATCGGATCCTGCAGCAGGCGGTCTTCTATTTCTCTGAGTTCCAGCTCAAGGCCCAGGTCTCTTTCCACAGACAGACGGTTTGCCAGAAGCTTGCTCCACTGTGCCTCCTTCCTAAGGCTCAGCGATGAAACCGTACTCAGCACATAAACGGAAACCGCAATTGCAAACAGCAGGAGATTTCTGATAGAAAGCAGAGTCCTCTGCCGCTTCATCTTCATCAGCGATACAATCAGCTGCAGGCTGAACATGAGCATCAGAAAGAGTATGGCATAGGACAGGTAGCAAAGAACCGTATAATGGTTTATGGATGTTACCAGGTGGGGCACCAGGTTTACCGACGAATTGAGAATCAGGCTCCTGAGCGTATAGTTTATATACAGGAAAAGCAGTATCGGAACCATGCACAGAAGGGCTGTGCCAATGTATCTTGGCCAACCTCCGCTGCCCCTGAGCCTTTCTATGTAACGTTTCCGGAGCAAATATATGCCCAGAACTATGAGGCTTACATACAGATTGTTCAGAAGCAGGTCGCCTATAGATGAAAATATTCCGCCCTTTGCATATACTACCGGAGAAAAGAAATCCGATGTGAACGAACTCAGGTGCCCCAGCTTCAGGGTAACCAGCCTGAGGGCCGTAAAACCCAGTATATAAACGGCCAAGGCCGCAGGAGTACGCCTCTTGAACAGCAAAAAGAACAGGGCAACGGCCATGAATGTTACGGCAAGCCATATCAGCGGATTTACGGCCGGAACAATCTTTTCTTCCATGGAAGCCACCAGCATGAACAGGGCCTCATTGTCCTCCGACATGATTTCCGCTCCCGAACTCTCCAAGGCCAGAGGTTCTATGTCGTACCCGGCCGGAACTCCCAGCCTGGGGTTAATTTCGTCAACTCCAACCGCCTGGGCTACAAGGCCGTCGGTCTTAATCAGCAGGCCGGCAATAACTCTCATGTTGTCCTTCATGTAGGATTTTATGAGAAACCAGCTGCTGCCTATGTTTACAAACTGCTGCTTTCCTGAAAGATATGAGAACGGATAGATGTAACGCCCCTGGCCGTCCAGGTAATGCTCAGAACGGTAAATCTGATATATCAACCCTGAACGCAAATCGTCGTTGGCAAAAGGGAACTGGTGAGCCCAACTCTGAAGGGTATCTGCCTGATAGCGGTATATGACCATGTCTTTGGGCAAATCGCTGAGCATTATCCACTCATCAGACGGTATATCCAAAGCCCTGAATGCAAATTCATCCAAAACGGCCTCTCTCTGCTGCAGCTTCTTCTGAAGGCTCTGGGCTACAGAGGAAATGTCCGAAAAACGGTTCTGACCTGTAAGCGAAAGCAACAGACAACCTACGCTCAGCAAAAGTGCCAGCCATACAATGTCCTTCTTTATGAATGCCCAAAATCTCTTCATTCAAAAACTTTCTTTGCTCCACCAGTCAGAGGCATCACTGATGATGATAAGGCTCTCCCTTGATTATGGTAAAGGCACGGTAGAGCTGCTCCATGAATATCAGCCTGACAATCTGATGAGAAAAGGTCATCTTCGAGAGCGAAAGCATACTGTCTGCGGCCTGATAAACTGCCTGGGAAAAACCGTATGCGCCCCCTATTACAAAAAAGATGTCCTTGTCCGAGGCAATCTGCCTTTCCAATGCCGAAGCCCATTCCACAGAAGTAAAGCCGGAGCCTCTTTCGTCCAGAAGAACTATGTGCCTCTTGCCGGAACGCTTCCCCGGCTGAACTCCCAACTCCTTCAGTATCAGTTCCCCTTCCTTTTCCTTAATCTGCTGGTGGGTAAGAGACGATACACCCCTGAGCGCCGGAATATACACGCAGGAAAACTTGCAGTAATGCCTTAGCCTGGCCTCATATATTCCCATACCTTCTTCCACAAAAGGAAAATCTGTCTTACCTATGCAAACAAGAGTCAGTTTCATCACCTTGCCTAAACTTTGCAAATTTACTAATATGGCTGGGATTATCAAAAAAGGCTGGCTTGATTTTTGCGGCAAATGCACTCCGTTTTCAGATTTTCAAATGAGAAGATTTTCGCTCAACATACTGGCCCTTGCCATTTCGGCCGCAGCAATTACCCTGCTCTGTTCAGCATCACCTGAAAAAGGTCCGGCGCCACAGTCTTCAAAGGGAGATGCATTCATTCCAATAGCCAAATACATACAGAAAGGAGACCATGAACGCCTGAGCGCATGGTTTGCAGAAAACCTTGAGGTTGAAATATTCGGCATCAAGAACGAGTGTTCCAGAATCCAGGCTACCATGATAATGAAGAACTTCTTTTCCCAGCATCCGCCAAAGTCTTTCAAGATCATCCACAAGAGCGGAAACCCTCCTATGAAGTATGCCATAGGAAACCTGAGTACCGGATCTGAGAACCTGAGAGTTGTGCTGCTGGTAAGAACAAACCCCGGAACGCCGCAGATACTGCGCATAAGAATAGAAAAAGCGAGCTGAGGCCCGCTTTTTTTATCTGAACATCGGAGAAGCAAAAGCCATTACATCTGCCTTTGTAATCGGATTTCCTCCAAGAATCATCAGACGCTCAACAACGTTTCTGAGTTCGCGGATATTTCCGGTCCAGGAATGTTTCTTGAGTTCTTCCAAAGCGTCTTTGTTTATTGCCCGCCGGCCCATGCCGCTTTCCTGGGCAATCTGATCCAGAAAGTATTGCGTCAGAAGCGGAATGTCTTCCTTCCTCTCGGAAAGGGCCGGAACCCTGATTACTATGACGCTCAGGCGGTGGTAAAGGTCTTCTCTGAAGTTCCCCTTTTCTATTTCTTCCGGAATGTTCTTGTTGGTTGCGGCGATTACCCTGACATTCACGTTGATGTCCTTATCGCTGCCCACTCTGGTAAGCTTGTGTTCCTGAAGTACTCTCAGAACCTTGGCCTGGGCCGAAAGACTCATGTCTCCCACCTCGTCTAAAAACAGAGTGCCACCGTCAGCCTGCTCGAACTTGCCCTTGTGCTGCTTGATTGCGGAAGTAAAGGAGCCCTTTTCGTGGCCGAACAGTTCGCTCTCTATGAGTTCGCTCGGAATTGCCGCGCAGTTGACCTCTATGAACGGCATGGAGGCACGGTTGCTCTTTTCGTGAAGCCACCTGGCAACCAGTTCCTTGCCCGTTCCGTTAGACCCTGTTACAAGCACTCTTGCGTCGGTTGGGGCCACCCGGTCTATCATCTCCTTGATCTGAAGTATGGCCTTTGAGTTTCCTACGATTTCCTGGACAAACGATGTTGAAGCAATCTTCTTCCTGAGGGTTTTGTTCTCTTTTACCACATCCTTGTGGTCGGTTGCATTCTTTACGGTTATCAGCACGCGGTTAAGGTCCAGAGGTTTTTGGACAAAATCGTAGGCCCCTGCCTTTATGCACTTTACGGCAGTGTCTATATCGCCGTGGCCGGATATCATCACTATGGGGCTTTCTACGCCCTCGGCTACCATCTTGCTCAAGACTTCTATTCCGTCCATGCCGGGCATCTTGATATCGCAGAAGATTACGTCAAACTTGCCTGAGATTCCTTTCTCAAGACCGGTGCTTCCGTCTTCGGCGAGCTCCACCTCATATCCTTCATCGTCAAATATGTCTTTAAGAGCCAGACGTATGCTCTTTTCATCGTCTATGATAAGTATCTTCATATCCTGCTATGCTTCCTTTGAGTATTCCACTTTCAGGTTGAAGTTGGGAACCAGAATGTTGTTCAGCCACTCAATTTCTTCTTCAAATGTCATACAGCTGTTGTCCAGCTCAATGGCATCTTTGGCCTTGGTCAGAGGGTCTTTCTGGCGGTGAGAATCTATGTAGTCTCTCTGATTGAGGTTTTCCAGCACGCTCTGGAGCGTAGCCTTTTCTCCTTTTGCCAAAAGCTCCTTCAGACGGCGTTCGGCCCTTACCTTGGCGGAAGCGGTCATGAATATCTTCAACTCCGCATTCGGAAATACGGCGGTGCCTATGTCACGACCGTCCATCACAAGGCCTTTGTCCTGACCCATGCGGCGCAGCATTACGTTTACAAAATCTCTTACAAACGGAATCTCCGCAATGGGGCTTACATGAGCCGATACGGTAGATGTGCGTATGTACTTTTCTACATTGCTGCCGTTGAGGCAGGTTACGCTATCGCCTTTTTTGTTCGTCCGGAAGGTTATCTCAATCCTGGGAAGCACCTTGGCCAGGTTTTCCTTGTCTATGTTTCCTGCATCATCTATGAAGCCGTTGGTATAGGCAAAATAGGTAACTGCCCTGTACAGGGCTCCGCTGTCTGCATAAATGTATCCGAGGCCCTTTGCAACCAGCTTTGCAAAGGAACTTTTGCCTGTGGACGAGTAGCCGTCTATGGCGATGATGATTTTTCCGCTTGCCATAAAATCTTTGTTGAGAATGCAAATTTAACAAAAAGAGCAATTATTTGGTAAATTTGCCGTGTATGAAGGTCAAGATTGAAATAGACAGCGATTCCGGATTTTGCAACGGGGTGGTAAGGGCCGTCAGGACGGCGGAAAAAAATCTTGCCAACCACAATGAACTTTACAGTCTGGGAGCCATCGTGCACAACAACTCCGAACTTGACAGGCTCAAGAAGAACGGTCTGAAAGTCATAGACAAAGAGCAGATGCAGCTGCTTTCAGACACTACCGTCCTGATCAGGGCTCACGGAGAACCTCCCTCTACCTACAGTCTGGCCAAGGAGCGCAACATCACACTCCTGGACTGCACCTGTCCGGTAGTGCTGCAGCTCCAGAAGAAAATAGCCGATACCGCAGGCCAGATAGTCATCTTCGGAAAGATTGGCCATGCAGAGGTGAACGGCCTGGTAGGAAGGGCGGAAGGCCGGGCGGTTGTAGTTGAAAATCTGGACCAGACAGACAAAGTAGATTATACCAGGCCGGTAAACATCTTCTCCCAAACTACCAAAGACCCCGACGAATTTGAGCAGGTATGCAACAAGATAAGGGCAAGGATGCCGCGGGCGGATATGCTCACCATCCACAATACAATCTGCCGCCAGGTGGCCCAGCGCCACTTGAGGCTGAGCGGCTTTGCCCGCAGCCACAATGTAATCATCTTTGTCAGCGGAAAAGAATCCTCCAACGGAAAGGTTCTGTACGAGCTTTGCCGCCAGAACAATCCCCGCTCATACAATATCCAATCGCTGAGCGAAATAGACAGACACTGGTTCAAAAACGGAGACAGTGTGGGAGTCTGCGGAGCCACCTCAACCCCAAAATGGCAGCTGACTTCCTGCGCCACGTTTTTAAAAATCCATCTAAAGAGTTATATTTGCAGCAAATTATACAGTATTTTATATGGCAACTACAGCAGATTTTAAGAACGGCATTTTTTTCCTGTTCAATGAGCATCCATGCCAGCTGGTTTATTTCCAGCATGTTAAACCAGGCAAAGGAAACACAATCGTAAGAACAAAATTCAAAGACCTCCAGACCGGAAAACTTCTGGAGCATACATACGGTGCAGGAGAAAGAATAGACCTTGTATCGGTTGAAAGAAGGCCTTACCAGTATCTTTATGCCGATGAGAGCGGTTACAATTTCATGCATCGCGAAACCTACGAGCAGGTTCACCTCGACAAAGACTTTGTTGACAACGCAGACCTTATGAAAGAAGGCCAGAATGTGGAGATGATGGTGTGGGCAGACCACGAAGAAATTCTCACCTGCGAACTCCCGTCGTTTGTAGAACTTGAAGTAACCTACACGGAGCCTGCAGTAAAGGGCAACACCGCTTCCACCAACGCCATGAAAGAAGCCACTCTGGAAACCGGAGCCAAGATTATGGTACCGCTTTTCATCCAGAACGGCGAAAAGATAAGCGTAAAGGTAGAAGACCATTCCTACGGAGAAAGAGTGAAGGGCTGATTTCCTGCAAAAGAACTATTATTATCCCTGCGGTTACTTTCTGCGGGGATTTTTTGTTTATATTTGTGATATTATGAAGACTTTGAACTATCTTTTTTGTGCGGCGGCCATTATGCTTGCCCTTGCATCCTGCAAATCCGTTAAGGAATTTTCTGCAAAACTCGACGAAAAAACACTGGATGCGTTAATAGAAGACGGAGACTTTGAACGTGCCTCCAAGATTCTGGATCAAGCCCTGATATGCCCGGATCTTTCAGAGGCAGACAGATATGTTGCCGCCTTTGAAACAGACAAGATGCAGAGGATACTCGGCGAATTCAACCTTACGGAAGATCAGGTGCTGGAATATGTCAGAAAGTACATTCCGGATGCCGATGCCCAGGCCATAAACCGGTGGGTAGATGCAAAAGTTCTGGAAGCTAAAACTATAAACAAAGAGCGCAGGTTCTTCAGGAAGGCCCCCGGCAATCTGTTCCTGGTTGATTCGGCCTGCGTTGCTGCCAGAGAAGCAGTGGAAGGGCCCGAAACCGGCACCACCGGAGATTTCCTCAAAGACTATCTTCCAAAGGTAATTGCAGATGCCTCCAAGCAGCAGGTTTCTGCAAAAGACATCAAGGCCGCCTCGTATGTAGATCCTGTGAACATGACCATTCATGTTCTTATGAGGGTTATGCCCGATGCCGTTCCGGCAGGAGAAGTTGTGAGGATGTGGCTCCCATATCCAAAGGAAAGGCCCTGCCAGAAAAACATAGAACTCAAGAGAGTGTTCACAGGATGCAACTCCGAGTACAAAGACCTGGAACTGCCGGCAAAGGGGCAAGGCACTTTTGCAGCTGACGGCTACATTATTTCTGCTCCCGATGCAGTAAGACGCAGCCTCTATGTTGAAATGGTATCCACCGGAAAAGACACCCTGAAAGTAGGTTACGACCTCAGCTACACATCCTTCAACCAGTATTTTGCAAATCTGGAGGAATATATCCAGCCCTACGATACCTCATCGCTGATATACAAGACCTACACAGCAGAGAGAGAAAGGCACATTGTCTTCACCGATAAGATAAAGACCTTGGCGGACAGTCTTACCGCCGGGGTTACGGAACCTTACGAGAAGGTAAAGAGAATCTGGTGCTGGATTACCGAAAACATCCCCTGGGCAGGAGCCAGAGACTATTCCACCATCCCCAATATCCCGATGTATGTCCTGGACATCAACCACGGAGACTGCGGCCAGGTATCGCTCCTGTTCATGACTATGGCACGCTATGAAGGAATTCCGGCAAGATGGCAGAGCGGATGGATGGTACACCCCGGCCATGTCAACCTGCACGACTGGGCAGAGGTCTATTACGAGGGCGTTGGCTGGGTTCCTGTAGATCAGAGCTTTGGCTACAGCGGCGGAGACCGCGACAAGGCCACGGATGCCTCCGAGCTCACTCCTGAAAAGAAGATGCTCAAGTTCTTCTTCAGCCGCGGACTGGATGCTTACCGTCTGATAGTCAATGATGATTACGGCGCTTGGGCTCCGCTCTATCCGGCAAAGATCTATCCCCACAACGACGAGGTAGATTTCCAGATGGGAGAAGTTGAATGGAGAGGCGGAAATGTCCTCAACGGAGGCTGGAGATGCTGGATGGATGTAGATTATAACTAAGGCCCCAAAAAAGTGAAACATAACCTTAACAGCTATGAAAACCAGATATTTATTCATTGTTCTTGTTGCAGGTCTGCTTGTTCCGTCGTTGTCTGAAGCCCAGAGCAACACTGAAAAGCATCTGGCAACTATCCGCGAATGCTATTCCGGAGCCATGAAGATGCTTGAACTCAGGTCTGACCCTGAATATCCGGCAAAGGACAAAACCGTTATCACAACTGACGAGATGTGGCCCGGCAGCGGACAACACAACGGAAAAATGGAAATCTTCTACGGGCTGGATCTTTCTGAGGAAGAGAGCGTAATCCAGAGATTCCCCTCCTTTGCCCGCTATTCCTACAACATAGGGGGGCAGAAATTCTACTATGAAATTCTCTGGTATGACCCTGACGACGGCAACCCGGATCATTGCCAGCCTGTGTTCTTCCACTGCAAGAACACAGACTACTCCGGCAAGACCATAGAGGGCCGTTACTATTTCTGGGACGGAAAACTGATCAAGACCCTGCTGAACAACCCTCCGGATACAGATGATGATATCATTCCTTCACCAGAAGAGGCTCTCCAAAGAGCCAGGATGATTGAAGTCATAGCCAAGATGAACCAACTTTGGAACTATTAGATTCTCAGCGATGAAGAAACCTTTTGCCTGCCTCCTTTATGCTGCCCTGCTGGTATTTCCTTTAGGGCTGATGGCACAGAACACAGATGAGGCCATCTCCAAGATCCGCAAGGATTACGCCCTGGCCCAGGAAAAGATCAAGGCCTGCGGAGACTATTACGACGGCATTTTCATCAACAGCGCTACTGTCAATATCGGTGAGATGTGGGGAGGAAGCGGTCCACATGCCAAGAAAACAGAGGTTTTCTATGTGATGGGGACAGATGAGGAATGGTCCTTTGACCGAACTGTGTTTTTCGTCCGCAACAAGTACAACGTTTCCGTCAGGGAATTTTACACGGAAATCCTCTACGACGAAAAAGGCTATCCCGAATTCTTCTTTCACAAGGCTTTCGGATATGACGGCAACCCTCTCGAGTGGCGCTTCTATTGGAAAAATGGAAAACTTATCCGCAAACTGGGGCCGGAGACAATAGACACGGAAATTTTTCCAGACTCCGTTCCTACTCCACAGGAGGCATACGACCAGGCCGTCAGATTCAGCACCTATTTAGATAAACTTTAGAAAGAACTCGATATGGAAGAACAGACCAAGAAGTGTCCGTTTTGTGGACAGGAAATCAATGCATTGGCCATAAAATGCCGTTTCTGCGGAAAATGGCTGGATTCCAATGCCCGCAACGAAGGCCCTGAGTTTGCAAGCAACCCCAAGCTCCATCAGGACGAACCTCAGCAGCAATACACCCAGCAAGGGCCTCAGCAACAGTACTCGCAGCAAGGGCCTCAGCAACAATACACCCAGCAAGGACCTCAACAACAATACACCCAGCAGGCCCCGCCTCCGCCGCAGTACGCAGGAGTGCAGCCACCGTACCAGAATATTTATGTGGAACAACCCGCAAGTAGTTCCAACGGACTCGGCACGGCCGGCTTTGTTCTGGCCCTCATAGGACTCGTCCTGGGGTGGGTGCCCATTCTGGGGTGGGTACTCTGGTTTCTGGGCCTTCTGTTCTCCTTCATCGGAATCTTCAAGAAGCCCAGAGGACTCGCTGTTGCGGGCCTTGTTATCTCGCTCATAGGCATAGTCCTCATCCTGCTGATAACTGGCGGATTCCTAAACGTGCTTAGCGAAATACTCTCTTCAATGTAGCTCCGCTCTGCCTGCCAAAAGGAACAACGGTTTAAAATGAAAGAAATACACATCATTACTCCTGTAAAGGATTCTATAGAGTCCACGCTGGAAACCATAGAAGCCATCCAAGGCTCGGTCATATCTTTTCCGCATACCTACACCGTTTATAACGATTTTTCTTCTGCAGAAAACACGGCAAGGCTTGAGGAAGAGTCCAAACGGCTGGGCTTCAGGCTGGTCAATCTGGCCGACATAACAGACCATCCGTCGCCCAACTATCTTCTGGTGCTCCGTATATGCCAGAAAGAGGCCTTGGAAAGCAATGCCGGACTGCTCATAGTGGAAAGCGATGTTACCGTAAAGAAAGACACGCTCCAGGCCCTTGCAGAAGGTGCCCTCCAAAGACCGGACTGCGCCATAGCTGCCGCGGTTACAGTAGATGAACAGGGAGTTATAAACTACCCCTACAAACATGCCCTTGGAAAGGAGAACCAGATTCTGGACACCAAAAAGCATTGCAGTTTCTGCTGTTCGCTTCTGACGCCTGCGCTTCTGAAAGCCTTTGACTTTGAAAGCCTGGACCCAACAAAGAACTGGTACGATGTAACAATATCGCACGAGGCCCTGAACCTGGGTCTCAGGAACTACCTGTTCACCAATCTGCCAGTAGTTCACCGCCCCCACATGAGCCGTCCGTGGAAGAGGCTCAAATACACAAACCCCCTAAAGTATTACTGGAGAAAGTTCACCAAGGGGATGGACAAGATCTGATTTGAAGAAGGCCGCAAAAAAGGGATGAGCATCAAACTGCCCATCCCTTTAAGTTTAATTTCAACTATCTATTAAAGGCCTTCCAATGCCTTGGAAAAACCCTTGAGGGCAGATGCAGCCTTGTGATATATGGCGTATGTGAATACAATGGTCAGGATATAGCACAATGCATATATGGCAAGGAGAGTCTTGTCAGGCTTCTGGGCTGTATCAAGAATGTAGGTCTTGTAGCTTGCCTTATCCTTGAGCTTGTCTGTTGGAACAACTGCAAGCACAGCACATGCCAAAGCCAGAAGATTTACAATGAAAGTCCAGGTAGATGTGCCGTAACCTAAAATCATTGATATAATTCCGCAAATAAAGGCAATTGCAAAGAAGCCTACGGCCAGGAATCCATAAGGCTGCTGTTTCTTCATTCTTACAAGGATAATGATTCCGATTGCCATAACGATGCCAGAATAAGCCAGCGAGAAGAGGCCATACCAGAAACTGATCACCATAGCGCCAAAGGAACCAAAGAAGCCTATAAGAGCTCCAAGTAGAGACAGGCCGATCAAAACAATCAAAACAATGTTGAAGGTCTTCCTCAAATCCTGTTTAGGTGCAGGAGCCGGCTGTTGAGGAGTAGGGTTAACATTTTCTTCCATAATGAATTAAGTATTTGTATTGTGTGATTTATTTGAAAACAATTTAATTTTTAGGTTAGTATAGATCCTTACAAAGCTAAAGATATTTCCGCAAAAATCCAATAAGGAATTATCAGAGCCTTCTTATTTGATGACAACTGATTTCAAGATAGGAAGGAGCTTGTCCTCATACTGGGCAGCCTTGTCTTCCGGGAAGGTAAACATTCCGAATATGCCCTTTCCGTTTTCTATTACGTATGCATAGTCTATCCTTACCTTGCCCCCAGTCAAAGAACGGACTGTCAGCAGATCTCCGTCAATCTTCGGGTCGTCGCTCTTAGCCTCCTGATCCAGGGCATGAACCATAGACTTGTAGTTTTCGCCCATTTGCTTGAGATTGCTCTTTGTAGGTCCGCCTGTTTCCTGATAGTTGATGGAAAATAGAGCGCCTTCTCCATCGCTGGCATTGATTACTCCGCTGCTGTTCCAAGATTCTTCGAAGCCCTGAGGAACCATGAGAGAATAACTCTCGTTCTCAATGGTTACACCATCCTTAATGGGTTCAACTTTGTCAAAACCGCCTTTGTTTCCTCCGCAGGCTGCAACCATCAGGGCAGCTGCAGCAATTGCTAAAAATTTTTTCATAGTAAAATGTTTATAGAATTTCTGTGTTTGCAAATATAATCAAATATCAGTCAAAATCCTCACCTATTTCTTACGAATTATGTAAAGCCCGTCGCGCAGATCCAACATTTGGCTCTCAACACGGCCGTCGGATTCCACCAACCTGTTGAAAGACATTATGCCCGTTGTCTGGGATTTTTTATCGAAGAAGGCCTGAGCCCCTCCAGTTGCCTGACCGTACCATTCCACATTGTCGGCAAGGATATATCCCCCCGGCTTCACAAGTGGGAGCACAAGGGCGTAGTACTGAGGGTACTGCCTTTTGTCGGCATCTATGAAAACAAGGTCGTATTCCTCAGCTATTCCGGCTTCCTGCCGCTTGGGCGCAGAAGACAGAAGATCAACCGCATCGCTGAAGAAAATCTTTACAAGGCCGGAAACTCCTGCCCTTTCAAGACCTTCGCTGATGATATAGTCAAGCTCCCTGTTAATTTCAATGGCATCTACATATATCTCATTGCTGCGTCCTGTGTTTTCCGGCTTCCTGTCCGATTCCTCAAGCATTGAAAGCACCCCGCCCGCCAGGCAGGCCAGAGAATAGCCCGTAAAGGTGCCTATCTCAAGTATCCTCAGCGATTTTGTCTTGCGGACAAAATCACGCAGGTACAGACCTTCCTGAAGGCCCACCAGCATCTGAGGATAGTTGGTGCGGGTGTGAGTCTGCCTCTCTATCCACCTTAATGCAGAAAGCAACTGTTCCATAGACTTTTTAATAGAATACCAGACGGCTCATGCGGTTGCGGCGGATGAGCTGGCGGGCAACCTCCAGGATATCTTCCGCAGTAACATCTTCTATGTCCTTACGGATTTTTTCCAGAGATGTGACATGGCCCGTAAGCAGCAGACTCTTTCCTATGGTAAGACTCTGGGCTTCAGCGTTGTCCGAAGCAATAACCAGCTGGCCTGTCATCTGCTTTTTGGCGGCCTCCAGGACCCTGGGCGTCAGAGGCTCGGCGGTAAAGCGGTCCAGCTCCTTCCAAATCAGAGCCATACATTTGTCAAGATATTTTCTGTCGCAGCCGAAGTAGATGCAGAACAGTCCGGTATCCTTGTAGGAAACGCAACTGGCATCTATGTGATATACCAGTGCGTGTTTTTCTCTCAGGCTAAGGCTCAGCCTGGAATTTGACGCCGGCCCGCCCAGCATATTTGCCATAAGCGAAAGTGCGGCTTTCTTCTTCCTCAGGTAGTAGGAATAGGCCGTACAACCCATAATGCAATGAGCCTGACGGAGTTTGCGGTCTTCCATGCGGTCAAACTTGCGGCCCTCCAAAAAAGCTCCGCTGCCACTGAGTGCCTTTGCTGCAAAAGTCCTGCTGGTCAAGGGCACTTCGCCGTACTTTTGGCTGAGAACGGCTCCCGGGCTCCAACGGTCCAGTTCCTTTTCCACAAGGTTGCGTATCTGGTCTTCCTCAAAGTCTCCGGCAACGGTAAAGGTCATGTTTGACGGTACAAAAAACTTCTTCCTGTTCCTGAGGAGAATCTCTGGAGTTATGGGCTCCAAAGTTTTTTTATCGCCGAGTATGGAATAGCCCAGCGGAGTACCTCCAAACAGTTCTGCCTCAAAGTTGTCAAACAGCAGTTCAGATGGAGAGTCCTGATAAGTTATGATTTCGTCATAAACAACTTCCTTTTCTTTCCTGAGCTCGTCCTGCGGAAAGGTTGACATGAAAGCCAGCTCAAATATCAGACTCACAGCCCGCCGGACGTCTTCCTTCAATGTTGTGGAATACAGCACTATCCGCTCCTTTGTGGTATAGGCGTTGAGGTCTCCGCCAACCTTTTCAAGAGAGCTGGCGATATTCACCGATGTACGGCCGGGCGTTCCTTTGAACAGCATGTGTTCCGTAAGGTGGGCCAGCCCGTTGAAACGAGGGTCCTCATCGCGCGTACCCATTCCAATACTCAGTATGCAATAAGCTACCTGTGATTTTGTCTTGGTAAAGGCAAACAGCAAAGAATTCTTCTTCATCTACTCTAATGCCAGGTTGTTACTGTTTGTGGAAACGCAGGCCGTCCCATGCCCAGACTTTAGTTACGGAGCGTTTTGGAGTCCAGTATTCTACAATGATATTCTTGCCCTTCTGCGGAAGATGAACTATCACTACCGGTACGTTGTCCTCAGTCCACCGGCCATACTCCTCTTCAGTCATAATGGTTTTATGTCCGTTCCTTTCTACATACCAGTCTTTTCCGTCAAAACCGCTTGTGTAATCTATTTCCGGATAAAAATATGCGCCTATGTCTTCACCGGAAATAGTCATCCATCTCCGGGTAGAGTTCTCGTAAAGCATGAATGAGGTTCCCGTAAACTGGCCATCCACAAACTTTCCGTCAACATACAGGTTGTTTGTCATGGCCACAATCTTATGAAGGCCATCAGAGCAGTTCCAATAGCACATCTCCGTAACGCTTAGGTATTTGGAATCTTCATCTTCCGACTGGCGCTCAAACTTTACAAAGCCGTTGCGAGTGTCAGCAGTTACTTTATCGCCCTTCAGCTGTGCCTTTCCGGCCTTGTAATTATCCCACATCTGGCTCAGGGAGCCCAATAACTCTTCCTCCGGTTCGTTGAGAAAATTGTTTACAAAATCAACTATGGTAGGCCTTTGGCCGCTGAACTTTAGGTTCTCTATGTAGGCATCTTCGTCAAACTTCGGATAAGTCTGGGCAAATGAATAAGAAACCCCTATTGTCATCGCGATAAAAAAGAAGAAGAAGAAAAATTTTGTTTTCATAGCGCAAAAGTTCTATTAGAATCCTCTTACTTCACGGCAAAAAACACTAGTTGAGAGTACCGGCCTCTGCCTGTTCAATCATAGTCTTGTTTGCGGTGACGTAAACCTCAACCCTCCTGTTCTGAGCCCTTCCGGCCTCGGTGGAGTTGTCGGCAACAGGTTCGTTGAAGGACTTGCCCTCGCTCTTCATTCTGGTATCGGCAATGCCCAAGCCTCTCAGATAGTTCTGCACTGCGCCGGCCCTTTCAAGAGAAAGCCTTTCGTTGACCTCGGCGCTGCCGGTATTGTCTGTATGACCATAGATGGTAATGTCCGTATCTGCCATGTCTTTCATAGAAGTGGCAAACTTTGCAAGGTCGTTCTTGGAATTTGCAGAAAGATCGCTCTTTCCGGTCTTGAACAGAAGTCCGCTCTCAAAGGTTATCTTGATAGCCTCAAGCCCGTTCACATCCGTAACGGTCTCAACCTTAGCGTTCTCAAGTTCTTTCTGAAGTTGCTCGGCTTTCTTGTCCATCTTACGGCCTATTAAAACGCCGGCTCCGGCACCTACAGCGCTTCCTATGGCGGCACCTATTGCAGCGCCCTTGCCTTTGCCGACCAATGCTCCGATACCTGCTCCCAAGGCAGCACCGGCTCCGCCGCCGATCAGTCCGCCCGAAGTTGTCTGATTCATATTTGCGCATCCGGGAACAATCAGAAGTGCACACATCAGAACGATAATCATCTTTTTCATTTCACTATTTTTTAAGGTGTTTGTTTCTTTTGTGCAATATAGGAAAAACAGCCCCAAAATCACTCGTCAGAAAACTTTGACGGCTATTTGAAAAGCAATTGCGTAAATTCTTCCAGATAAATCCGCCACTCTGTCCACACATGGGAGCCTTGGCTCTCAAAATAAGTGTAGGGGTAGGAGCACAGGTCAAATTTCTTCCTCAGACATTCCACCTCGCCGTAAAGCGGATCAATCTTTCCTACTCCTATCCAGTACAAAGGCGGATTCTTTTCCATCTGGGCTTTCCACTTAAGATCTATATCGCGATAAATATTATTGCTTTTAAACTCCTCCTGGACCGATACGGCTGGAGAAAACAGGGCCACCGCACCAAAGAGTTCCGGCCAGTTTGCAGAAATGTACAGCGATTGGAAGCCGCCCATGCTCAGGCCGGCAATTGCCCGTCCGCGTCTTTTGCGAACCGTCCTGTAGTTTTTGTCCACGAATGAAACTATGTCTTTGAAGCTTTCTTCAAAGGAACCGTCCATAGTCTTTGGAAGAAAGAACAGCGGCATATTGTATCCGTCCGAGTTTTCCAGAGGAGCCGCCTGCTCCGCCGGGTTGCCGTTGGGCATTACAACTATCATCGGCTGCGCCTTACCCTGAGCTATGAGATTGTCCAGAATCTGTGCGGCCCGTCCAAAATCCAGCCAGGCAGTTTCGTCGCCGCCCATTCCATGCAGAAGGTAAAGCACCGGATACTTTCCCTTGCCCCTTTCATAGCCCGCCGGAGTATAAACCGTCATCCGCCTTTGCCTGTTCAAAGACGGGCTAGGATACCAGACAGAAGAAACCGTTCCGTGGGGCACGTCCTTTATCTGGTAGTTTGCAGTCCGCTGTCCGTCAATTATGAATATGTTGTAAAGGTCTGAGATATTCCTCCATACGAACATGTTCAGAGGGTCAAGAACCTTCTGACCATCAACAATGTATGAATAAGCATAAATCTCCGGCCCCACAGGATTGACAGTGGTGTATTCCCAGAGTCCGTTCCCGTTGTTCTTCATAAGCGCAGGCCTCTGGCCCGAGGACAGAAAATCTCCGCTGACCTTAACCGTGTCAGCTCCCGGAGCATAGTATCTGAAGGTTACCGTCCGGTCCTGATTAACTACCGGCATCTGCTCAGTCTTGTCGCGGTAGTAAATCTTCTGCGCCCCTGCATCCAAAGAAATTGCCGCAAATACAAAACCCAGCACATATACAAGCGGTCTCAATAAAAGTCCCTTCATATCGGTTTTCAGTTTTCTAGCCCACAACTCTACAACCCCACAACAACACAACTCCGCAACCCCGTTACCAGTTAAAGTTTATGGTCTTCTTGAGGTCCGGATGAAGGCTGTTGGCTACCGGGCAGGTTCTGGCGGCTGATTCTATGATGCGCTTTTGCTGCGGAGTAAAGTTGCTGCCCTCCGGAAAATGGAAGTCTATCTTAATCTCAACTACGCGGCGAGGGTCTGTACCCATAACCTTTTCGGTTTCAACGGTTGTACCCTCAAGTGTAAATCCATAGCTCTGGGCAGATATGCCCATGATGGTAAGCATGCAGCATCCAAGAGAGCTGGCCAAAAGGTCTGTTGGCGAAAAGCTCTCGCCCTTGCCATGATTGTCCAGCGGAGCATCGGTCAGGATTTTGGTTCCGCTCTGCTGATGAGTAACCTCATTGCGGAGGTTACCCATATACCTAGTAATCATCTTTGTCATAATAATCCGTTATTCAGTTAATCTTATTCAATTACTCTCAACAAGTCACCCTCATCAAGCTTCCCTCTGCAAGTCTCTCTCTGCACTTACAGTTTATCAAATGCCTGATAATGTCGTCCTGCGTGGTTACAGTTTTACAAATGTCTGCCCGTTGAACTTGTACTCCACTGGTTTTGCCAGCTCCCAGAGGGCATCTGAAAATATATAACTGGGTCTGAACTGCAGGACATTTTTATCTTCAGAACTCCGTCTCATATCCAGTCCTCTAAAGTCTTTCTGGCCTTTCATTTCTATCTTCAGCCGTTTTAAATCTGCCTGAAGATCGGCAGGAACATCAACAGAACCGAAGAACTCTTCAAATGTAGGAATCTGGAACGGGTTGTCCTCCTCAACAAGAATGCCGTCTTTGTATATGAAGGTATTTATGTCCTGAAGCACGGCCCCATCCACTCCGGCCTCCGTATATACGAGCGCATAGTAGCTCTTATCATCTCTCGGATAGCATTCTATGTAGGCTATGTCATAGCACCCGTCGTACGAATGTGTTATATCTATGTGAAGGGGAGAGGTGTACTCATCAAATGTGCGTGGAGTGTTCATAGCTTCGGAGAGTTCCTCTTCTGTAATTGCATCGCGGAGG
This sequence comes from uncultured Bacteroidales bacterium, assembly GCA_937899055.1. Classification (GTDB taxonomy): domain Bacteria; phylum Bacteroidota; class Bacteroidia; order Bacteroidales; family UBA932; genus Egerieousia. Next base: position 2,899 of record CALBPX010000077.1, on the reverse strand, counting down.
AACTTGCGGTCCACAAGCTTAAGCACATTTTGGGCAACATCTTCCGTTATGGCCTCACCCTCCTGTTCTTCAGGGGTTTGCACCTCTTGACCCTCCGTCGCCAGTTCTGTCTTTTCTGTTGCAGGAGTCTCAGTTTTAGGAGCATCCCCGCCTCTACCCTTGCATCCGACAAGAAGTGCCAGACAAACTAAGGACACTGTAAATAAATATGTTTTCATAATCTCAAGGTTAATATAAAAGTCTAATCCTAAAAGTCTAACCCCAAAAGTCTAATCCTAAACTTCTACCCATAACATCAAATCTCCAACACCAATCACAATACCAATCTCAAAGCCCAATCTCCAGCTCCAATCCTCACTTCAAATTTACACATTTTCCGTTTTACCCACGCATTTTCATCCAAAAACATAACAACCCATCGGAAACAATACCTCAACATCTGAGCTCCAATACCTTTGATTATAAGCATATTCGCTTGCAGCACAATACCCCGTCGTTTAGGTTCGCTTGCAGCCCCTAATACCACTTCCCGAACTGGCACATCCGTAAGAAAAAAAACAAATATTTATAATTGCGGAAGCTTTGAATCTACTCTATACCAAATAGATTCCTTATCTGGTAGAAAAGTGTACCAAACAAGGCAATAAATTCCATCTCTATATTCTCTTTGCAAACCGCCCATCCCCGTTTCCAATCCGGAAAGATCTGGTGTTTCTGAATAAGTAACTCAAGTTTCGCAAAAAGCAAAACTTTTTTGCCTGATGTCGCCTGACGGTGGTCGGTGACGCCATGTTTTGTTGTCGAACGGAGCGGCAATTTATAGAGATTGGCTTCTTGTCCGCCGCGATGAACTGGTGGTCGAAGTCCAGGCTCACGCAGTCGCCGCCGCACAGGTAACTGCCGAACAGAATCATTGGCACAAAATAGCAATTCTATTTTGGGATTTAAGAATTTGTGATATTGATACCATTGAGTGAGGCGATTGATAGTATTTCTAGGTATTCGTGAGAATACTTACTATTGGCGATTGATATGGAAATGGGCCGTCAGTACTTTTGCAAAAAATTAATCTGCTATGAAAAAATTACTTTATGTTCTCCTTTGGGCAGTTCTTTATTTTGTAGCATTCCTTGCTGCCGACTGCCTTGGTTTCCTTCACCCGTTCCTTTATCTGTACTCCGCCTTGGCGGCTGCCATCTTATGCGCATGGCCCTATGTGAAACTGAATCAGAAACACCCTGTAACAGGAATGGCTATCATCCCCGTTGCCCTTATGGTCTTCCTCTTTGCCGCAATTGGAGAAGCTAAAATGGACTTTGTTGCTATCGCCCTCCTAATTGGCCTTGTGGCAGAAGCAGTGCGCCATCTGGCAGGGCCCTATGACAACCCACGCAGCATCAGGGCCAGCTATCCTGTTGTTTCACTCATTCCATTTTCAGCCGTGTTGTTCCTGTGGACCGCTCCAGGGCACATGTACCCAGAAACCATGCAGGAAATGGGCAAGGCATACGCCGACAAAATGCAGCCCCTATACAATATCGGACTGGAGATTGGCATGATTGTACTCACGATTATCATTGCCTATGTCTGCTGCTATCTTCTTACCAAAAAGAAGTAGAACTTAACTCTTCGCAAGGAACCAGGGTGTGTCTTCCGAGAAACGATGTTGTAAAAGGATAAAACGGTATCTGTTTTTTTGCTAAATTTGTGGCTATGGAAAAATTCATTGTATCGGCAAGAAAATACCGTCCGTCAACATTCGGGACATTGATAGGGCAAGACAGTATAGCCCAAACCCTCAAGAACTCAATCAAAAGGGGCCAGTTGGCGCACGCATATCTGTTCTGCGGCCCAAGGGGCGTGGGAAAGACAACAACCGCAAGAATCTTTGCAAAGATTATAAACTGCATGAATCCCGGGGAAGACATGGAGCCCTGCGGAGAGTGCGAGAGTTGCAGGTCGTTTGACGAAGGCCGTTCATACTGCATCCATGAACTTGACGCCGCTTCCAACAATTCTGTGGACGATATCCGTGCTCTTACGGAAAAGGTCATGATTCCGCCACAGATTGGGCGTTACAGCGTCTATATCATAGACGAGGTTCACATGCTTTCCACATCGGCCTTCAATGCGTTTCTGAAGACCTTGGAAGAGCCTCCACAGCATGCAATCTTCATACTTGCCACAACAGAAAAGCACAAGATAATACCCACCATACTAAGCCGTTGTCAGGTCTATGACTTCAACCGAATCAGCGTGCCGGATATAGTAAAGAACCTGAGGATGATAGCCCTTAAGGAGAATGTCCAGATAGATGACAACTCTCTGCATGTAATAGCCCAAAAGGCCGACGGGGCTATGAGAGACGCCCTTACGCTGTTTGACCAGGTGGTTGCCTTCTGCGGCAATACAGTTGATTATCAGTCTGTAATCAAGAACCTGAATATTCTGGATTACGACTATTACTTCAAGCTTACAGACAACTCGCTCGCCGGTAATTTTGCAGACAATCTGGTACTTTTTGACCAGATTCTTTCTAAGGGGTTCAATGCCTTGTATTTTGTTGGAGGGTTGGGCAATCATCTGCGTAACCTTCTGATTTGCAAGGAAACGGCTTCTTCCAAGTTGCTGGAGGTATCGGCGGATCTGGAGGTCCGTTACAGGGAGCAGAGCCAGAGGTGTCCGCTCCGGTTCCTGTTCAGGGCGCTGGCCGCTACAGAAAAATGCGAAACCGACTACGCCAGAAGCAACAATCAGCGTCTGCTAGTGGAGTTCATGCTTGTAAGGTTGAGTCAGCTCAGCGATAAGCCTGCGCAGCCGCAAAGGCCACAGCAGCAGCCACCAGCACAAACCGCTGCCGAGCCACAGACACAGACGCAGCCTCAGCCACAAGAGAAGG
>CALBPX010000076.1 GCA_937899055.1 uncultured Bacteroidales bacterium | reverse complement strand
TTCCCTACACGACGCTCTTCCGATCTGGTGGTCTCAATCTGTTTTCTACACCGGCCAGCGAACTTGGAGGCCAGAGTGCGGAGCAGGCGGCTGCGGACGGCCAAGGCTCTTCCGGAGAGCAACCGGCCGGTCAGAAGCCCCAGTCCAAGACTCCGGTACTGGACAGTTTCGGGTTTGATCTGACAAAGGCGGCCGCCAACGACGAGTTGGATCCGGTTGTTGCCCGCGACAAGGAAATTGAACGGGTAGCCCAGATTCTTGGACGGCGCAAGAAGAACAACCCGATTCTTATTGGCGAACCAGGAGTTGGAAAAAGCGCAATTGCCGAGGGGCTTGCAAACAAGATTGCTCACAAGGAAGTTCCCTACTCGCTGTCTGACAAGAGGATAATATCGCTGGACATAGGCAGCATAGTTGCCGGAACCAAGTACCGCGGCCAGTTTGAGGAGAGGATGAAAGCCATACTGAACGAACTCAAGAAGAACGATGATGTAATTCTTTTTATAGACGAACTTCATACGCTTGTAGGAGCCGGAGGCGCTTCCGGGAGTCTGGATGCTGCCAACATGCTCAAGCCTGCGTTGGCAAGGGGTGAAATCCAGTGCATAGGAGCTACCACTCTTGACGAGTTTAGGGAAGTGATTGAAAAGGACGGAGCTCTGGAAAGGCGTTTCCAGAAAGTGATGGTTGAACCTTCAACTTTTGACCAGACGCTTCTCATACTCCAGAGCATCAAGGGCAAGTACGAAAGACACCATAACGTAACCTATACAGACGATGCGCTCCGCAGTTGTATATCGCTGAGCCAAAGATATATATCAGACCGCTGCCTTCCAGACAAGGCCGTTGACATAATGGACGAGGCAGGCAGCCGCGCACACATCAAGAACCTGAAGGTTCCGAAGAGCATCTCCGACCTTGAGGGCGAGGTGGCTGTACTGCAGGAGCAGAAGAGCAAGACTATCCGCGAGAAGGATTTCAAGCAGGCTTCTATGCTCCGCGATCAGCTCAAAACCAAGGAGGAAGAGCTGGAAGCCGCCCGTAACAGGTGGCGGACCAAGATGGAGGGCAACCCCGTGGAAGTTGGAAAGGAGGACATTGAAGCCGTCCTGAGCATGACCACCCAGATTCCTATCCAGAAACTTGCCCAGAGCGAAAGCAACCGTCTTATCAACATGAGTAAGACACTCAAAGACAGCATCATAGGACAAGATGACGCTATAGACCGCATAACCCGGGCAATTCTGCGAAACAGGGCCGGACTCAAGGACCCTAACAAGCCCATTGGAACTTTCCTGTTCCTGGGGCCTACGGGCGTGGGCAAGACCCAGCTGGCTAAGGTGCTGGCACGCAATCTGTTTGACACGGACGATTCGCTGATACGCATAGACATGAGCGAGTTCATGGAGAAATTCTCCGTAAGCCGTCTGATTGGCGCACCTCCTGGCTACATCGGCTACAACGAAGGCGGTGAGCTGAGTGAGAAAGTCCGCCGCAAACCCTACTGCGTTGTGCTTCTGGACGAAATTGAGAAAGCCCATCCGGACATATTCAACCTTCTGCTTCAGGTTCTGGACGAAGGAAGGCTTACGGACAGCAACGGAAGGAATATAGACTTCCGCAACACAATACTCATTCTCACGTCCAACATCGGTACCAAGGAGCTGAAAGACTTCGGACAGGGCGTGGGCTATGCAACCCAGACCAAACTGGATGTAGTTTCCAAGAACCGCAGCATCATAGACAAAGCCCTCAAGAACCACTTTTCGCCTGAGTTCCTGAACCGTCTGGACGAGCAGATTCTGTTCAATCCGCTGACCAGAGAAGACATAGAAAAGATTATAGACATTGAGCTCAAGGGCCTATACTCCAGAATTGAGCAGATTGGATTCAAGCTGAAGATAACTCCGGCGGCCAAAAAATACATCGCTGAGGAAGGATATGATCCACAGTATGGGGCAAGGCCGCTCAAGAGAGCCATCCAGAAACTCGTGGAAGACCCTGTTTCAGAGGCTATTATATCAAAGAAGGTTGAGCCGGGCCAGACCATTGAACTCTCATGGGCAGATGGTCAGCTATCCGTAAAACAAAAGTAGAGAGCTGAAAATCAACTCCCTACGCCTAGTGACCCGCTCGGGGCTCGAACCCGAGACCCCAACATTAAAAGTGTT